>JAAZNT010000226.1 GCA_012798145.1 Thermoanaerobaculaceae bacterium
ATAATCTTGCTGCGGGGTGGAGCAGTCCGGTAGCTCACTGGGCTCATAACCCAGAGGTCGTAGGTTCAAATCCTACCCCCGCCACCAAAAATGCCCGCGAAAGCGGGCTTTTTTATTTGAAATGCCCATATTTCCAATCGTGAATCGAGCCCAAAGAAAGAAATCCGCCCGCTCCGCCCATTGCTGACCCCACAAGGAGAAGGATCATTTGGTCTGACAGAGAGAGAAAATTCTTTGAAAGAATGTTCAAAATAACAGTGTCAGCGATGAAATGTTTGAGCATAATGTGGACAAAAAGAAGAAAAACTATTGAAATGACGCTCGAAAGAAATCCCACAATAGTACCGCTTGTTACAAAAGGTCCTCTTATTGCTGACGAAGTCGCCCCAAGAGAATAGAGAATTGCGATCTCCTCTTTTCGGGAAAGGGCTATTATTCTTGTTATAGCAGTTACCGTGAAAAGGGATGAAATTCCTAAAGCAACAAAGAGAAGCCATCCCAAAAATGCCAAAAATTTTGAATAAGTTTTAAGTTTTTCGAGCCACTGCCAGTCAAGAACCACCTCGTCAATTTCCCCCCGCATTTTTGCTTCCTCTACGAAACTTTTTATTCTTTCCTGAGAGAACGGCTTCTTGATTTTTACCGCTATTGAATATGGAAGTGGATTCTCGTTTTCTCTGAACGGAACCGATTTGATGGAGGGAGAAATTTTTTCAAGAAGTTGAAGCGCTTCATCGGGAGTTATAAGTTTTGTCTCTTCAACAAAATCCTGTTTTTTAAGAAAATTTATTGTTTTTTCAATATCTTTGGGGGTGATTCCTTCTTTTAGAATCACCCTTGCTTCAAGGGATTTTTCCCAAAGTTCAAGAACAGAATTAATGTTGAAAGTCACATATCTTGAAAATCCCAAAACGAAAAGTGAAAGGGAAACGATGAAAATGGCGAAAAGATGAAGCGTCTTATGGCGAATAATTCCGATAGCGCCCTCTTTCAGAAAATAAAGGAGAAGTCTAAAGTAGTTCATTATTCACCTGAATCAATAAGTTTTCCCTTCGCCAGAACGATAACTCTTCCGCTGAATGCGGTTATCAAACTTTTATCGTGGGTCGCAACAACAACAGTTGTTCCCGTAGCGTTTATCTCTTGAAAAATTCTCATAATTTCGTGGGCAAGTTCAGGGTCAAGATTTCCCGTCGGCTCATCAGCAAGAAGAAGGTGCGGTTTTGAAATTAGCGCTCTTGCTATCGCCACTCTCTGCTGTTCGCCTCCAGATAATTCTTCCGGGAACGCCTCCATTCTGCTTTGCAGACCTACGAGGCGAAGGGTGTCAAAAGCCCTTTTTCTCATTTCGCTTTGAGAATAGCCCTGAAGAGTTAAAAGAATTGTGATGTTTTCAAAAACAGTTCTTGTTGGAATTAATCTGAAATCCTGAAAAACAGTCGCTATTTTTCTTCTAAAGTATGGAAACTCTGAATGAGTGATAGTTTGAAGGTTCCTTCCCGTGACGAGAACCTGACCCGAAGTGGGCGTTTCTTCGCCCAAAGCAAGTTTTAGAAATGTGCTTTTTCCCGCTCCCGAAGGTCCGGTGAGGAAGCAAAATTCTCTCGGGTGAATCGTTATAGTTATGTCTTGAAGCGCATAGTTTTTTGACTTGTAAATTTTAGTGACATGATAAAAGCGTATCATTGTCCCTCGGGCTCATCTCACCCTCTGCGCTTTTCAATGAAATTCTTGATTTTCTCCGTTAAAGTTTCAGAATCAAGTCCAAAAAATTTCAATAATTCATCAGGTTTTCCTGAAATGCCAAATCTGTCTTCAACGCCAAAAATTTTCAACGGCACAGGAAACTCTTCTGAAAGAAGAGATGAGATTTGAGCGCCAAGCCCGTTGATTACAGAATGCTCTTCAAGGGTAACCGCCATTTTGCATTTTCTTGCAGATTTGACAATTGTCTCTTTATCAAGGGGCTTTATTGAAGCGACATTTATAACTTCCGCATCAATTCCGCTTTTAGATAAATTTTCGGCGCAGTTTAGCGAATGATGAACCATAAGACCCGTTGAAAAAATCGCTATATCCTTTCCTTCTTTTAAAACTTCCGCAAAAGGAAGATGAAAAGTTGTCTCTTCTCCGTAAATAACAGGAAATTTATCTCTGCTCAATCTTACAAAAAACGGACCTTTTTCTTTTGCGATAAATTTAATAACTGCGGAGGTCTGGTGGGCGTCAGCGGGAACAATCACCCTCATATTTGGAAGAGATGTCATTAAAGCGATGTCTTCAAGCATCTGGTGAGTGGCGCCGTCTTCTCCAACGGTTATTCCTCCGTGCGTGACGACTATTTTCACATTTGTGTTTGAAATGCAGACGCTCTGCCTTATCTGGTCGTAACACCTTCCCGTCCCGAAAACCGCAAAAGTTGAAGCAAAAGGGATAAAACCGCAGAGGGAAAGCCCCGCCGCAGTTCCTATCATATCCGCTTCCGCCACGCCGCAGTCAAAAAACCTCTCCGGAAATTCTTTTGCGAAAAGGCAGGTTTTTGTTGAAGCAGAAAGGTCTGCGTCCAAAGCGACTATATTCGGATTTTCCCTTCCAAGTTCAAGAAGCGTTTTGCCGTAGTAATCCCGAGTTCCTTTTTTCTCCATTTAATTTCTCTCTGTCAATTTCTTTTATATGATTTTCAAGTTCTTTCAACCCTTTTTTAAGTTCATCGTTTGTCGGGGCTTTTCCGTGAAAATCAACATTGTTTTCCATAAACGAGACGCCTTTTCCTTTTATGGTGTCGGCGATTATGAATGTCGGCATCCCCTTTGTCTTTTTGAACGTTTCAAAGGCGTCAAGAATTTCTGAATAGTTGTGTCCGTCTATTTTCAATACATTGTATTTGAACGCCTTGATCTTTTCTTCAATCGGCTCTTCGCTTTTAATCTCCTCAACTTTTCCGTCTATCTGCAGTTTGTTCCTGTCAAGAATAACGCAAAGGTTGTCAAGTTTTCTGTGACCCGAAGAGAGAAGCGCCTCCCAAACCTGCCCTTCCTGAAGTTCTCCGTCTCCCAAAAGGCAGTAGACTCTGCTTTGAGATTTTTTAAGTTTAAGTCCGAGGGCTATTCCGTTTGCGACAGACAAGCCCTGTCCCAGAGAGCCGGTCGTTATTTCAACCCCTTTAAGCATAATTCTTTCGGGATGTCCCTGAAGTTTAGAGCCAAGTTTTCTGAATGTTAATAAATCTTCCTTCGGGAAATACCCTTGATAAGCAAGAATTCCGTAAAGAGCTGGAGATGCGTGCCCCTTTGAAAGAACAAAAAAATCTCTCTCTTCCCACTCCGGATTTTTAGGGTCGTGCTTTAAAACTCTTAAATAGAGACAGGTCAAGATATCAATGCAGGACATAGAGCCGCCCGGATGTCCCGAGTTTGCGGAATTAGTCATTTTCAAAATTTCTTTTCTTATTTCGTAAGCCGTTTTTTCCAAAAGTGAAATTTCATCTTGCATAAAAAACTCCTTAAGAGCCAAATTTTACCAGAAACAAAAATTTTTAACCATAATGTTCAGCATTGATGACATTCTTAAATCATAAATTGCCACTTTTTTATACAATTTTAAGGAAAACCTAACAGTTAATATTCAGAACTTTAATCATAGCTCTTGACATTCATTTTTTTTTTTTTCTAAAATTATTTTCTGGGATTGTTTTAAAGGAGGTCGTCATGAAAAAAACATTTACATTGTTCATTTCTATGTCCGTTTTTTTTATTTTTTCTAATTTTTCCCAATCGGCTTTGCCTCCAGAATGTTTTTATGAAGGCTACACAGACCCGCTATCCGGAGAAAATTATATTCCAGAGTTATCTTCGCCTTATGGCTTAATTCAAACAAACGGTCAAAATTATCAAGTTGCCTTTTCAGTGACAAATATTACTCCAGATGTAGCAGGAATGCTAATAAGAGTGTCAAGGCTAAAAACTTCCGAAGGCGACCATCCTTCCGACCAAGGGAATGATAATGGAAATCCGAGGTCAGATGAGGATAAAGTTCAATACGCTTTTTACATATTGCAGGGCCTTTCTCCACAAAGCGTCTTTCGAGGAGAATATTCAAAAGATGGAAATTATCAACTAAATGGGCAAATAAATTTGGGAGAAGACATTTCCGTTGCATTTGGTGATCTTCAAACAGATAAAGAATACAGAGTTCAGTTTATTATTTGGTCAACATTTATGGCTGGAGGCGGCGCTTTCACTAAAATTCCGCTTTCTGAAACCCGCTTCAAAGTTGTAAAATTTGATAAAGGCGATGCAAAATATTTATCAGTAAAAAGAAAACATAGATGGGACAATCAAAACCAAAGCCCTTTTTCTTTAATTGAGGCAAAATGGTTTTCAGATGAACAAAACCGCCCGAAGGAGGTGGTTTGCTTTTGGAAGGACAAATATGGCAACAAGGCGTCATTTACGGAAAAACCCTTAAAGGAAGATGATTTTAAAGTGGAGTATATTGAGGCGACAAAAATTGGAGCAGAAGCAGGTTCTAAAATTGGAATTCAAGATAAAGAGGAAAATATCTTAGTTTCAGCAATTGGCGGCGGAGGAATTATTGAGAACCCTTGTCTTCCTCAATGCACAGCGCCGCCTGCTCCTGTTTTGTTAAGCGTTTCTGAACATAGAGATTTTCCTCAAGGGCTGGAGGTAAAATGGTCTTCCGTTCCAAATGCGGTATACTATGATATATTTAGGTCCTCCTCTTGCTCATTTACTTCTTATCCAATTGGAATAATGGGCAGTTCCGATTGTTGCGCCTTTGTTGACGCCTTTGCAAGACCAGGGAATACCTACGCCTACAGAATTAAAGCGGTAGCCGGCTCTCAACAAACAGGTTACTGTCCCAGCGAATTTAGCAACTGTCTTTCTGCCTATTATAGTTGTCAAACCTGCCTTCCTCTTCCATCGCCCTCCTTGCTCTATCCCCCAAACGGGGCAACAGAGCTATGCCCCAAGCCATCTTTTTCTTGGGAAAATGTTACAAATAATGAAGGGTATCTTTTTGAATTGTTCACAACGCCAAACACCACAGGAACGCCCTTTTTGTCTGTTAAACTGGCAAAAGATACGACTGCTTTTGCCATATCTTCTCAAGCGCTTCCTCCTTCGACAACCTGCTCTTGGAGAGTCAAAACAATTGGAGACGGGGATTGTCATTGCGACTCCGATTTTTCTGCCCCTTTTGTTTTTACAACCAAAGAGCCCTGCACAATTTTGTCTCCGCCAACAATAATTCGCCCTTGCAACAATTTGCAAGTTTGTCCTAATCCGCCTTTTGAATGGAGTTATGATTCAAACGCGACAGGGGGGTATAAATTAGAGATTTACGATTCTACCGGAACAAACCTCATTATGTCAACGATAATACCCCAACCCTCTTTGCCTGTTTCCACCGTAATTTGGCAGGATAGCGGGCTTCTGCAAGGCTCTTACACTTGGAGGGTTCAAGCCCTTGGCGACAATTATTGCTATTACTGCAACAGTTCTTTCACACCGCTCTGTTCATTTTACATCCAAAATACAACTCTTTATACAGTAAAATTGATTGAGCCGGAAAATGGGACATCAAATGAATACACATCCCCTCTGCTTAACTGGCTTCCAGTAAGCGAAACAACGATAGCATATTACAAAGCGAAGGTCTTTACAGGCTCTTGCGATGCCAATCTCTTTGCATTAAGTCCAAATTTAACCTCAACTGAATGGTATCCCTCCTTGCAATCCGGCACAACCTATTACTGGAAAGTTGAAGCGATTGACACAGAAGGATGCACAATCGCTGTATCAGGATGTTGGAGTTTTCAAACAGGTGCAACCTGTAACTAAGTGGAGGAGAAAATGATTAAGTCCAAGATAATGGTTTGGTTGCTTCTTTTAGTTTTTGTTTTGAATCCTTTTTTAAGCCTTCTTGATTTTAAAGAAATAAAAGCGGCAAATGACCCATCGCTTGCTGGAGCAAGGGACACATCTACATCAATCAGCCCTTCAATCTCAGGGCAAGTCAGTCTTAGTTCAGGCGCTTTTACAACATCCATTCCGATAGAAATCCCTCCTGGCAGAAATGGTCTTCAGCCCGCTATTGCTCTATCATACAACAGTTCTGGACAAATTGGCGTCGGGGGGGTTGGCTGGGACATCCCTGCATCTTCAATTATGCGCCTCGGTGGCAGGAAGGGAACGCCAAAGTATGATGCGACGGATGAGTTTTACCTCAACCTAAATGGAACAACCACTAAATTGATTCCTTATGGTGATGGAACATATAGAACAAGAATAGAGACTTGGAGCAAAATTACTCCATATCCGAACAATTCCTCTCCAATTTACTGGATTGTTAAAAGTAAATCTGGTGAAACTTATACTTTTGGTAGTTCCCTTTATCCAGGAGGTTACGCATATTTAGCAAATCTTAACGGTCAAACAATAATGAATTCCTGGATGCTTTCAAAAGTTGAAGATATTGATGGCAATTTCATTAACTATAATTATACCAATCCAACTGGAAACAATTGCTTTAATGCTTTGCTTCCTTCTGAAATAAGGTATGGCGCAGGCGCTGGTCTAAACCATTTTGCAGACATAGTTTTCTCTTATTCAGAAATAAACCCACAAGACGACTATATGGATATTAAAATAAGTTATTTTCTTGCTTTGGGTGTTCCAGTGAAGCAAAACAAGAGGCTTGAACACATATATGTTAAAGACATTTCAGGAAAAGTCTTAAGGGACTATGAACTTGGTTACACCAAAAGCAATTTTACGGGAAGAAGCTTACTTGCAACCCTGCAAGTAACATATTACAAACCTGACGGGAGCTCGCCTTATTCCCCACCCTTGTACACATTTGAATATTCAGCTTGGGCTCAAGGCACGCAATACGACCCTTCGGTAACTTCTCCTATTGAATGGGAGGATTATCCAGATAGTATTCCTGGGCTTCCTTTTGTAAGTGATGAATATAAATCGGGTGACAGCAGAGATTATCCCTACCAGTATGGTTCTGTCTTGATGGATATAAATGGCGATGGGCTTATTGACAAAATTGATAGGATTGAAACGAGAAATCCTTTTAACTCAGTGTCAAAAATTTATCTTCAGCAAAGAGACAGCAATGGCGCGATTATTTGGAGAGAAGCCAGCAATCCTTCAATTCCCGGACAGCCCTTTACTTATATTGATTTTAGCAACGCCCTTGAAAACCTTGATACGGGAGTCCGCTTTGGAGATGTAAACGGGGACGGCCTTCCAGACAAAATAGACTACTGGCTATGCCCCTCTGATGGTCCATTTCCGAACCCAACTGCGACGATGAATATCTACTTGGCAGACCCAAAACTGCCGGGGTGGCGGAGCACACCTATCTCTTTTAGTCAGATTGACTATGATTATAATCTTGGGGTTAAAGGATTGCCCTTCAGCGCCTTTTGGAAAGATGCAGGTGGGAAATGGCACACTTTGCAAAAAGGCACATTTCTTGTGGATGTAAATGGCGACGGATACGTTGATAAAGTGGATTCTGAGAGGTTGGCAGATCAAAATGGAGGAACAACAGCATATCAAACCAGATTAGGAACGGGAAGCGGTTTTAGCGAACCTGTTAACGAATGGAAGCCACCAACAGATAGCGACTATTTTGTTCAGCTTGTTGATTACTCTAAAAGCGGATCAAGACAACAATATCCCGTTGATAGGGGGTACCGCTTTTCAGACCTAAATGGGGACGGTCTTCCAGATATTATTAAATATTGCAACGATTCAGGCACCATCTCCTTGAAAGTTTATATGAATAAAGGACTTGGCTGGGTTCTATACCCCCATCCAAATCCAGATACTGGCCTTTTCGGGAAAGTTTTTTCTGAAGTAAAAATGAATTCTGATAATGTTGCTCAAAGCAATGATAGAGGAGCAATGCTTTTTGATATAAACGGTGATGGGCTGCCCGATAAAGTTGACAGGTTTATTACTTGCTATACAGCGCCTCCTAATGACCCCTTTGACCCTGACCCTTCCTGCGCCTCCACATACAATTTCAACGACATCCATTTTAATGTTGGAGGGTTTGCTTCCGAAGAAAGCGGAAACAATGTTTACAGCAATTTATTCTTTTCACTATACGATACATATTTTCCTTGGTATTCAACAGGAATTGAGAAACCACTTCCTGACAGAACAGTTTTTTCACAGAAGTTTTATTTCAATCCGAGCAATCAGGTTAACCTTCAAGAGGCAACAAGGGATCTTGGCGTAAGAGTCGCAGACATAAATATGGACGGAATTCCAGACTTTATAAAATCTTACAGAAGGGTTAATTGCACTCCATCTTGTTCTCAATCAGGATGGTCAAACCATTTAATACTTTCAAAGATGACAGATGGGTCGAATCAGAGATATGCTGGTTCAGAAAAACGGGACATTCTTGTTTATATGAAAAATCCCTTAGGTGGAACCACAGCCATTAACTATGACTCAGCGGATAATTTCTATTATAAAACTCCTTCAGATTCTCCCATTTCATCTCCAATTGTCCCGTGGGTAGTCAAGAGTGTTACAGTAAATGACGGTGGAAATGACTACATTACAACAAGCTACCTCTATTTCGGTCCTACATTTGACCCTGTTGAAAAACAATTTGTTGGATTTAAAAGAGTTATTGTTACAAAGCCGGATGGACAGAGCGAAGAAACCCTATTTTATACAGATTTCCCTTTAAGCGGGATGACAAAATCAGTAAACTATTATGAATCTGTAGTGAACCCCTTAAGCGGCGCACAGCCCTATCTTTCAACTTCAACTGAATATGACAATTTAACGCCAGTTAATAACATTTATCACCCTCATAAAAAATATGACATTAAAACCGAAAAAGAAGGAGGGCGACAAATAACAACGAGAGTTGCATATTCCTCCTATGATTCTTATGACAATCCTTTGGAAATCATTACTGAAGGGAACACTGCAATAAGCGGGGATGAAAAAAAGGTTGTTACAGAATATCTCAACGACGAAACTGATTGGCTTTTCGGTTTTGCAATTTCAAGCACAATTTATGCCAAAAATGACACTGGTGTGTGGGAACCTACAAGCAAGAAACGGTTTTATTATGATGGAAATAACAACACCTGGCCTCAGACGACAAGCACCATTTCAAAAGGAAAGGTTACCTGCGAAGAAAACTGGCTGAAATCGGACATTCCCGCAACAGATACATGGATAAAAACAGTCTTTACAACATACAATTACGACGGAACCATTAAAACTGTAACCCAAAAAGGGGCTGGTAGAGGAAACGCTGACCTTATTACCACTTTCTCTTACGATTCAACACATAGGTTTCCAGTCTCCATTATTAAAGATTACAATGATGGTCAAGGGTGGTCTGTAAGCAAAACTTATGATATTTGGGGAAACATTTTAACCGAAACAGACATTAAAGGCAATTCAACATCAACAAGTTACGACGCCTTAGGTAGACCAACTTTGAAATCAATAAAGCCATCAGGGTATTCATCTTACATCACAACGACGAGTTACGATTATACAAATGCTTTTGACTTAAGGTATATTACTGTTAATACAAGAGGCCCTGGGGCAATATCATCTTCTTGCGGGTCATCTTCGTCCCTTATTTCATCTGTCACCTACTACGACAGACTTGGGAGAATTACAAAAGTTGAATCAAAAGGGTGGAATGGACAAACCGTTGTTACAGAAACTCAGTATGAGTATGGAACTGGAAGAATTAGGCAAACATCAAGGCCCCATTTCGTTGGCAACGCAGCCTCCTGGCTTACAAAATCTTATGACTCAAGAGGAAGAATATCTCAAGAAACAGGTTTCGGCAAAACAAAAGTTTATTCTTATGGAATAACGAGCAGTGGCTATTATTCAAGCGGAGTAAATGTTTCTGGACACACCAAAACGACCTATACAGATGTTTATGGCAGAATTCGTCAAGTTTCAAGCGATGTTTCAGACACACTTTACTATTTTTACGATGTTATGGGTTCTCTTATAAAAGTTTCTAAAAATAGCGATGGAAACAATCCGTTTGTAGAACTTACCTATGACTCTTGGGGAAGAAAGACGAGTTATTACGATTCAGATTCAGATGTTAAAACAGAGTATTACTATGATATTGGAGGAAGGCTAACTCAACAAAAAGAAATATCGGTATCAACAGGTTCTTCTTTGGCAACTACATTTACTTATAATGGCTATCAGGGGCAACTTGACGTAAAACAATACTCTTCAGGATTGAAAACAACCTACGCCTATTATGGTTCAAATCAAGGGCTCAACAGTGGTGAAGTGCAGTTAATTCAAGATACTTTTCAAGGAATTCAGGCGACGAAGATTGCCTCCCGCACATATAACAGGGCGATTCAAAGCGACGGAACAATCCTGATGCAAACCGTCTATATTGTCCCTTGGAAAGAAAATACAGGAAGCAATACGCTATCACTTACATTTAGCACTTTTACTGATCTTCGGGGAAACATTGTGAAAACTCAATTTCCAAATGTAACAGGAGCGCCAGACGAGACCGTTCAAATTTCTTACCAAAGTTTAAGCGGACTTCTTGAAAAGGTTTCTGACGCAAATTGTAATTCTTATGCCCAATACACAGACTACACAGCGGAAAATCTAAGGTCGATGACGAGAGGAGCAATGCTTTATACAACTTACTGGCACGATTCAACAACAAATCACTTAACGAAAGTCCAAACAAGTTATGGAGGCTATGTAAAACAGGATTTAAACTATACCTATACTCTTGACGACCTTGTAAGTTATGTTTCAGATAGCGGTCCATCAAATTATGACCAGAGTTTCACTTATGACAATAAAATGAGGCTGACCTGTTTTTCATCGCCATCTGGATACAAAAATTATGACTATTCCTCTGATGGATATGATGACCTTTTGCACTCTGACGACAGGGAGCTTAATTATGGCAACAGTAAGCACAGGGTGATGAGCGACGGCGCTGGCTGGATCTACCTTTATGACGGGTTTGGAAGGCTTGGCGCTGCAAGAAAAAATGGAGGCGAGGAAACAAAAGGATACATCTACGACAACTGGGGAAGACTTATTAAATTTAATGAAAAGGGAAGACAAGATTCAACGAGTAAAATAAAGGGGGTTTATGAATACTTTGGCGATGGGACAAGGTTCAAGAAGGTTGTCTTTGATGAAACTCAAAATCCTTACGAGCATTTGACAATCAACGGTTATGAAATAGAGCAACTTAAGAACGGGATGATTCGCTACCGCTACCCGATTGCTGGACCAACAGGAGTAATCGCCTACAAAGAGCGAATAACAACCGCAACAGCCTTTGCAAATGCTGTGAATAGGCAAAGCGAATACACACTTGCCTCTATTCACTTTGACAAGTTTTTGAATCACATAACCTCACCGCCCAATGGAAATCCGATAATTGCTGCAGGAAGCGTTATCACAACAGGGAAAGAGCTTCTATCAACATTGAATCACGGCTTCAAAGGTTTGCAACTTGACCCAAAGAATCAAGAGAAGGCAATTTTGCTTTTAATGTTCATCATCGCTGGTTGCTTTATTATTGTTCTTTTTGGAGGTTATCCCAGAAGGAAACTGGAAAAACTGCTCATAAAATTTATCCCCTTTAGAAGAAGGATGAAAGATACAACCTCTGAACCATTACGCGGACTGCTCTTCTTCAACCC
>JAAZNT010000227.1 GCA_012798145.1 Thermoanaerobaculaceae bacterium
GCACTCGTTTGATGATTTTAAAGAGATTGATGAGTTTTAGGCAGGCTGGAAATGGCGAAGCCATTTACAGAGACATAAGAAAAAAGATTCTGCAAAATGAAATTTTGTAAGAAGATTTTTGATTATGTTTCAGGTTGCCGTAGGCAAACTGCCTGCCGATTGTTTAATTGGTTATCTTCCATTTTCTCTAATGACAGTTGTTAGGAAAATTTATTTGGTTTATTTTTCCTCGTAGTCAAATTCAATTTCAATATCGGGCTGGGCGGATTGAAGAGAGATCAAAGTAGCACTTATATCTCCAAGTGGCTTCATATCAATATGGTTCTTATAGAAAATCGCTGTCACTTTTGTTCCTTTTCCCAATTCGCTTTCAAGATGGAGATTCCCTCCCGTAGCTTCACACGCTTGCTTTAGAAGAGGAAGCCCGAGACCATATTTTGAAGTTTTCTTTGTTGAAAAGAATGGCGAAAGCGCTTTTTTCATTGTTTCTTCGTCCATTCCCTTTCCATCGTCTTCAATAACAAGAGTTAGAATATCTTTGCTTTCAATCAGTTTAATCAACACTTTTTTCGCACCGCTTTTTATAGAATTTTCAGCTATGTCAAGTATGTGAAGGGAAAGGTCTTTCATTTTAAATAATAACCATCCTTCCATCAATTCTTTTAAGGGCTTTTTCAAATTCCTCAAATGATGGCTCCTTGATTTTGAAAAGAGTTGTTCGTTTTCCTATTTCCTCAATTCTGTGGGCGTCTGAAGAGGTTAGAGAAGTGTATTTTTCCAAAACATCTTGGATTAAGGGAGATTTCCTGTCATAGCATTCGACGCCGTCAAACTTTACATTTTCCGGGAAGAAACCTAACTGTCCGATGATGCCAAATCCTTCCCTTTCAATGTGAGCAGGAAGAGCCAATCCTCCCACCTTGTGAATCTCTTCAACTATTTTTACAAGCGGTTGTTTGACGGCAGAAAACAAGTTAACTTTTAAAAAGCCCAAAACTTCGTCTTTGGCATTGGCTATTACCTGATTTTCAACAACTCTTTTGTCTTTTGTTTTTTCAAGATTTTTATCAATAAACTTTTGAAATTTGTTGAGAGCTTCAAACGAGGGGAAATAACCCAAAAGATGAACTTCCTCCTTTGTTGTTATCTCCATTCCAAGAATAATTTTGAGATTTGCCTTTGAAGCGGCGTCAAAAACTCCTTTCGCATTCTTTGAAGAGTTGTGGTCTGTTATTCCGATAATATCAATTTTTTTTTGAAGTGATTTTTGCACAATATTCTGAGGCGACATCTCAAGATCGGCGCAGGGCGAAAGGCAGGTGTGGATATGGAGGTCTGCCCTGAAAATCTTTAAATCAGCCGCCATTTTCAAGCAACCGGGAGAGTTTCCCCGCCGCTTCAAAAGTGTTCAGAGGCGTTGAAAGAATTGTGATTTTTTCTTCCTTGGCTTTTTCTATCGTTTCCTCTTCAATTGTTTTTGATGAGGTGATCAAGATTGCGCAATGCCCCTTCATTGCGGAAACCGCAATAATGTTTGGATGAACCTGAACCGTCAGCCACACATCTCCCTCTTTGGAGCCTGCTAAAACATCGGAAAGCAAATCTCCTGCATATCCTCCTTTTGCTTCTCTTTCAAGAAAATCCTTTCCGGCGACAACTTTTAATTTCATTTTCTTTACAATTTCCTTAACTTTCATTTCAAATTCACCTCAAAAGACAATCTTGTGAATTTTCCCTTTTTTGTTCTTATCTTCAACTTGTCTGAATTATTCTGAATATTAGGCAGTCCCATTCCTGCGCCAAAGCCAAGTTCTCTTATCCAATCGGGCGCTGTTGAATAACCGGGAGTAAGCGCTTTCTTAACATCGTCAATCCCCGGACCGTTGTCGTTTGCTTCAATTTTTGCCTTGTGCGGATCTATTTGCAGGGTCATTGTTCCGCCTTCTGAATAAATCACCATATTCATTTCTGCTTCATAAGCGCTTATTGAAACCCTTCTAACGACATCTTTTGGCAACCCAAATTTTTCCATTGCGTCTTTAAATGCGCTTGAAACAGAGCCCGCTTTCTTAAAATCCATTTTTTCAACAGGTTTCTCCATTTTGAAAGAGAAATCGCCTTTCAATTCAGAGTATAGAGGCAGGTGGTTTTCATCTTCTTTTTCTTCCTTTGTTTCGTAAAGGCTGCGCAATTTTTTGAAAAGACACATAACGATGTCGCTTTTGGTGAGAATCCCCACAAGTTTATTGTTATCTTTTTCAACAACGGGAAGTCTTCCGTATCCTGTTCTTTCAAAAATCTGTATCGCTTTAATCAAAGGGTCTTCAGGATGGCAGACAGTTATTTCCTTCGTCATTTTGTCTTTTATTTTTGCTGTGATTTCTCCTTTTACAAGGCATTTAATAAGGTCTTCAATGCTTATAACCCCTATCACTCTTCCTTTTTCCACGACAGGTGCGCCGGAAATAGCATTTTCCTTCAAAATCTCTCTTAATTTTTTTATGGATAAGTATGGAGAAACTTTTACAACATTTTTGCACATAGCGTCTTTGACAGAGAGAGCATAAGTCAATTCTTGACTTTTAGGAATTTTTTTTCGGATTCCCATTCAATTATTTTTTCTTTCTCTTTTCTGCTTTTAAAGGTTCAATCATTGTTCCCGTCAAACCCGCCTCATAAAGAACTCCGCAAGCCTCATAAAGAGGAAGTTTTGTGGCAAGTAGCACGAATCCTTTTTCTTTTGCCAATTCTATCACTTCTTTTGGCGGCTCTTTTCCTCTTACAAAAACAACTACATCAATCTGAGCCATTTCGCAGGTGTAGATCACTTGATTTGTTGTAAGCCCCGTCAACTGAACAATTTTAGGTCTTGCGTAAGCAAGAACATCGCTCATAAGGTCAGAAGCCCCTCCGCAAAATACTTCCATCTCAAGGCGCTCTTTTCCTGCGAGAACTTTTGCGTTCAAAAGTTTCTTTATTTCGCGAATCTTCATTTTACATTCCCCCTTTAAATTATATATCATTTTTATTTAGATGTATAATTCTTTTGGAGGTGAAAATGGAAAAGGTTGTAAGATTTGGCGTCTCAATGGAAAAAGTTCTTTTAAAAGACTTTGATAAACTAATTGAAAAAAGAGGCTATTCTTCAAGATCGGAAGCACTTAGGGATCTTTTAAGAAGCGCTTTGATATCTGAAGTTAAACTTGATCCAAACGCAAATATTTTCGCTACGGTCAGCATCCTGTATAAACACTCGGAGCACCATCTTTCAGATGTGCTTGCCGATATCCAGCATAAAAACCACTCTATAGTGATTTCAACCACGCACATTCATCTTGACTGTGATAACTGCCTTGAAGTTGTTATGCTTAAAGGAAAAGCGTCAAAAGTGAAAGAACTTGCAGAAACATTGATTAGTGTCAAAGGAGTTCGTCACGGAGGAGTTGTGTATTCAGCTAAATGAAAAAATTATATTAGATTTGTAAATAGAACAAATTTTCCTAACGACTTTCACTAGAGAAAATGGAAGATAATAAACCAAACAATCGGCAGGCAGTTTGCCTTCGGCAACCTGAAACATAATCAAAAAACTTCTTACAAAATTTCATTTTGCAGAATCTTTTTTCTTATGTTTCTGTAAATGGCTTCGCCATTTTCAGCCTGCCTAAATCTCATCAATCTCTTTTAAATCATCAAACGAGTGCACCTGCGGTGGGGGGTAATCTGCTGCGTCAGACTTCGGGGGTCAAATCCTCAATGAACATAAGTTCACCTCCGGTTTGCCCACCCTCGTCTTCCTTGCATCTTACCCCCCAGCGCCTATGTGCACTTATCTTCCATTTTCCCTAACCAATCTCTAATCGCTTGTTAAAGTGTTTTTAATGACAAATCTGGGATTATATTTCTAAATTCAAACCCTTAGATAAAAGCCAATCGTCGTCAAATATTGTGCTTACATAGCGAAAAGCGCTGTCGGGAAAGATTGTTACTACCCTTGCATTTTTTGGAATGTTGGCTGAATATTTCAATATAGCGCAAAGGGCTGCTCCGCTTGAGCCTCCCGCCAAAATTCCTTCTTCTTTACAAATTTTTTTTGTGAAAAAAAACGCTTCTTCATCTGAAACCTGAATGATGTCGTCAAGAATTTCAAAATCTGCGCATCCTATTAAAAATTCATCTCCAAGCCCTTCGAGAAGATACGGCTTTGGCTTGACAATTTTTTTTGTCTTGAAATATTGTGTGAATATTGAGCCTTCAATGTCCACAGCGATTATTTTAATTTTTGGATTTTTTTCTTTTAAGAACTTTCCCGCTCCTCCTATAGTGCCTCCAGTTCCCATCCCTGCTATTAAATAATCTATTCTGCCTTCCATTTGTTCCCATATTTCGGGACCAGTTGTATTATAGTGCGCTTCATTGTTTTCTCTGTTGTTATGCTGGTCGGGGAAGTAAACACATTTCATCTCTCTTGCTATATTAGCGGCAAGGTGGTTGTAGGAGTTGGGTGATTCCGGAGGAAGGGTTGTGTCCGCCTTGATTGTCTCCACGCCCAAAGCGTGCAGAATCTTCAACTTTTCTTTGCTAATTGTATCTCGGACAACCACTTTAAGTTTATATCCTCTTTGAATAGCCACAATGGCAAGACTTATTGCCATATTTCCTGATGAGTTTTCTATTATAGTGTCGCCTCGCTTTAATCTACCCTCTTTTTCTGCCTTAAGGATCATATATTTTGCTGTTCTGTCTTTAATACTGCCAGTGGGATTCAGAAATTCAAGTTTTGCAAAAACATCAAAATCTATATCTTTTACCGCGCCTTTAAGTTTCAAAAGAGGAGTGTTTCCTATAATATCAAGTATATTCTCAAACCTTTTGGCTTCAACCATTTTGACTCCATTTTAAAAAATCTTACAAAACCAAGAGGATATTTGACACCTTTATTAAATTTTTGTCAAGTGGGGATTAGTTCACAGTTGAGTTGTAACTTATTGATTTTTATAGATAAAAGAAATAGACTTGACAAAATTACACTCAAGTATTATATTATTATCTGGCTAAAGGTTGTTTTGATGAAAAAATTTTTAGTTGCAAAGGAGATAAAATATGGCGAAGAAAGTAATTGGAATTGATTTAGGAACGACAAACTCAGTTGTCGCAGTTATGGAAGGCGGACAGCCCGTTGTTATTCCAAACCAAGAAGGAGATCGAACAACGCCGTCGGTTGTGGCTTTCACCGATAAAGGCGAAATCCTTGTTGGAAAGGTGGCAAAACGGCAGGCGATAACAAACCCGCTCAACACAGTCTTCTCAATAAAAAGATTTATGGGAAGAAAATATTCTGAAGTCGGAGAGGAAATAAAAACCGTTCCCTATAAAGTTGTCGCAGGGGACAATGGTGACGCATGGGTTGACATTAAAGGCAAGAGGTATTCCCCCCCTGAAATCTCAGCGATGATTTTAAGGAAATTGAAGGAAGCGGCTGAAGCGTACCTTGGAGAAAAAGTTACCCAAGCGGTGATCACTGTTCCCGCCTATTTCAACGATTCACAAAGGCAGGCGACAAAAGATGCGGGCAAAATCGCGGGGCTTGAAGTTTTAAGAATAATCAACGAACCTACAGCTGCCGCTCTCGCTTACGGAATGGATAAAAAGAAGGAAGAAACCATTGCAGTTTACGATTTCGGAGGCGGAACTTTTGACATTTCAATTCTTGAAGTTAGCGAGGGTGTGATAGAGGTAAAAGCTACAAACGGAGACACCCACCTCGGTGGCGATGATATTGACAAAGTGCTCATTGACTTCATAGTATCAGAATTTAAGAAAGAGAACGGAATAGACCTTTCAAAAGACCCTATGGCGCTTCAAAGGTTAAAGGAAGCCGCCGAAAGAGCAAAAATTGAATTATCTCAAACGCTTGAAACGGAGATTAATCTACCCTTCATCACAGCAGACAGTTCGGGTCCCAAACACCTTGTTATGAAAATAACAAGAGCGCAGATGGAAAATCTTGCTTCTGAAATTTTCCAGAGAACAATGAGACCTTGTGAAGCGGCATTAAGAGATTCAAAACTCACTCCAAATCAAATCAACGAAGCGGTTCTCGTTGGCGGTTCAACAAGAATACCAAAAATCCAGCAACTTGTCAGAGATTTCTTTGGAAAAGAGCCTCACAAAGGAGTCAATCCCGACGAAGTAGTCGCTGTTGGAGCGGCGATTCAGGGAGGAGTCCTTGCAGGTGATGTGAAAGATATTCTTCTTCTTGATGTAACCCCGTTGACGCTTGGTGTTGAAACCCTCGGAGGGGTTGCCACTCCTCTTATCCCGAGAAACACAACAATTCCTGCAAGAAGAAAGGAAGTTTTCACCACTGCCGCTGATAACCAGCCCGAAGTTGAGATTGTCGTCTTTCAAGGGGAAAGACCTATTGCTAAAGACAATAAAATACTTGGAAACTTCAAACTTGCCGGAATTCCCCCTGCTCCGAGGGGTGTTCCCCAAATTGAGGTTACATTTGACATTGACGCAAACGGCATTCTGAATGTATCAGCGAAAGACCTTGGAACTCAAAGAGAACAGAGCATTACGATAACAGCGTCTTCTGGACTTACAAAAGATGAAATTGACAGAATGGTCAAAGAGGCGGAAGCGCACAAAAACGAGGATATGAAAAGAAAAGAAGAAGCGGAACTCAAAAATCAGGCAGACCAACTCATTTACAGCACAGAAAAACTTCTTTCGCAGAATGTCGGCAAACTTCCTCAGAATGAAGAACAAAAATTGAAAGAAGCAATTGAAGAATTGAAAAAAGTTAAAGACACCGGAAGTGCTGACGCTATAAGGCAGGCGATAGACAAAGTCAACAACGCAAGCCATTCAATAGCACAATTTCTTTATGATCAGACAAAACAGCAGCAGGGAAGCGCTCCGGGGTCAAATCCTCCCCCTCCGCCTTCAGGAGATTCTGGGAGCAAACAGGGCGATGTCATAGACGCCGAATTTGAAGATGTCAAATAAATAATTTTTGCCGCGGCTCGGCAAATGGTAAAATATAAGAGGATGATGGAGAACCCGTTTCTTAAAAGAAGAGGGTTCTCCTATTATCCGGAAGAGGAGTTAAGATGCCGACAAAAAAAGGTGCTTTGAGAGATTTGTTGGAACTTCAATCCCGATTAAACTCAATCATTTCTGAAGTAATGGAGCCGTCAGCAAAAAGTGAAAATGAAAACATAAGTTTGTGGACTCCGCCTGCTGATGTGAGTGAAGATGATGAGAATTTCTATATTGAAATAGAAGTTCCGGGTGTAAATATTGAGGACATTGAGATTATTTGTGAAGGAAACAGCGTTAGGATAAAAGGCGAAAGGAAATTCTCCCGAGAAATAGCGGCGGATAATGTTCATAGAATGGAACGATTTTTCGGAAACTTCTTCAGGGAGTTTGAGTTCGTTTCGCATATAGACAGAGATAAAATTGAAGCGTCTCTCGAAAATGGGGTTCTGACTCTTGTTATGCCTAAAAAGAACGATAAGAAGAAGATCCCAATAAGGTAAAAAATGGCGAAAGACCTTTACGCTATTCTTGGACTCCCAAAAAAATCTTCAATTGAAGATGTAAAAAAAGCGTATAAAAAACTTGCAAGAAAATACCATCCCGATTTAAATCCGGGTGACAAAAGCGCAGAAGAAAAATTTAAAGAAATATCAGAAGCTTACGCAATACTTTCCGACCCGGAAAAAAAGAAAAAATATGATTCGCTTGGCTATTATCAAGATTCCAATATCCCGCCCCCGCAGGGCGGAGTTCACTTTGAAGGGTTTAATTTTGAAGATTTGGGGCAATTCTCAGATTTTGGCGACCTGTTTGAAACATTTTTCAGAACGCCAACTTCTTCAAACCAGCCGGAAAAAGGAAGTGACATTATCGTTCCAGTCAACCTCACATTAAAAGAATCCTTTACGGGAAAAAAGGTTAAACTTTCAGTTCCCCATAGCGTTTCTTGTGAAAACTGCGGTGGAAGCGGTAAAGTTTCTTCATCCATTCCGCAAAAATGTCAAAGATGCGGCGGAACAGGAAAAGAAGCAGTATCAAAGGGACCATTTCAGTTTGCAAGACCTTGCAGAAGTTGCGGCGGAAGCGGGAAAAGCAGTGGGGAAATCTGCAAAAAATGCGGAGGAACTGGCAAAGTCCCCGCTGTTGACAAAATTGAGGTCTCAATTCCACCCGGGGTTGACACCGGTTCAAGGGTTAGGATAAAAGGAAAAGGAGAAGCGGGAAAATATGGGGGACCTTCAGGGTCTCTTTTTGTTGAAACCCACATAGAAAAAGACCCGCTTTTTGAACGAGAAGGGCTAAACCTCAAAATAAAAGTTCCAATAACCTACAGCGAAGCGGTATTAGGTGCAAAAATTGAAATTCCCACAATGACGGGCAAAACCCTTTTGAAAATCCCCCCTTTGACGAAATCGGGGCAGGTTTTCAGATTGAGAGGAAAGGGAATGCCATCCCTTTTAGGTAAAAGTGCTGGAGACCTTCTTGTTGAGGTTTTCATCTCAGTCCCCGATGTTGTTGATGAAAAGAGCAAAGACCTTTTGAAAGAGTTTGAGCGTTTGAATCCTGAAAATCCGAGACGAAATTTGAGTTATAATTATTAAGGAGGCGCTCTTGGCTGAAAAAAAAGCAAAAAAGGGTGAAAACAAGGAAAAGAAAAAATATTATATGATAAGCACAGTTTCAGAAAGATATGGGATTCATGCGCAGACACTTCGTCTTTATGAAAGAGACGGACTTTTAAAGCCATCAAGAACAAGCGGAAACACAAGGCTTTATAGCGATGAAGACCTTGAAAAACTTGAATTGATTTTGAATTTGACAAGGAATTTGGGTGTAAACCTTGCCGGTGTTGAAATTGTTTTGAATATGCGCGAGAAAATGAAAATTATGCAGGAAGAAATGAACCGCTTTATGCAGTTCTTTATGGAGCAGTTGTCAAAGAGAGGAGTAACAAAGGAAGAAGTCAGGGAAGCCGCTCTTGCTTGTCTGTCAAAGACTTCGGTTGATAAACTTTTTGAAAAACCGGAGTCAAAAAGTGGCTGAAGTATTTCACACTCTCACCAATGAAGAAGAAAAAATCCTAAAACAATATCTCAAAGAAATTTCACGCGCCCCGATTTTAACGCTTGAGGAAGAGATAGAACTTGCCAAAAGATATAGAAAATATGGTGATGAAGAAGCGTTGCAAAAACTGATCGTCAGCAATCTCAAATATGTTGTCTCAATAGCAAAAAAATATAGACCGAAAGGGGTAAGTTTTTTAGATTTGATAACAGAAGGAAATATAGGGCTCATAACTGCGGCAAAAAGGTTTGACCCTAAAAGAAAAAGCAAATTGATAACATATGCAAAATGGTGGATTATGCAAAGCATAGAGAGAGCGATACAAGACCACGGGTCAACGATTAGACTGCCGGCGAAAAAAGCGTCTCTTTATGCTGATATTCAAAAAACGAGGAAAGATCTGTTCAAGGAACTTTCAAGAGAGCCCACTGCAAATGAACTTGCGGAAAAAATGAAAATAGACAAGGAAGATTTTGACGAAGTTGTCACAGCAAGGAACGATATGCTTTCTCTTGAAGACTTTCTTCTTCAGAGTGATGATTCTGAAATACGGCTTGAAGATATGATTCCAGAAAAGAATATCCCTTCGGTTGAGGAAAACCTTACGGCGAAGGCGAGAGAAGAAATTACAGAGAAATGCCTTGCTGAACTCAACGAAAAAGAGAGGGCGGTTATTCGCTTAAGGTATGGTTTTGACGGGGGGGAAGGGCTTACGCTTCAGGAAACAGGCAAGAAATTGAAACTCTCAAGAGAAAGGGTGAGGCAGTTGGAGCAGTCAGCGTTAAGAAAACTTCGCCATTCTCAAAAAGTCAACGACATTTTGAGATACCTCAACTGAATCCGATGACCCATAGAGGAAAATTTTTTCTTTTTACTTTTTTGGTTTTGATTTCAAGTTTTTATAATGGTTCTTCTTTTGAACCTATTTACGAAGTTATAGAAGAATTTTCGAAAGGAAATTATCAGGAGGTGCTTCAGGCGGATCCCGCTTTTGATAAGAACGAAGATTTGATTGTTTACAATCTGATTTGCATAGATTCTTCTCTAAAAATTTCAAATGAAATCCCCC
>JAAZNT010000228.1 GCA_012798145.1 Thermoanaerobaculaceae bacterium
CAAAAGAAGAGGGTCTTTTTCCAAATAAAGAGTTTTGACTACAGAAATCTTCTTTTCAGAAACTTTAAAAAGAGTGTAATAAAAATCGGGCTTAAACTCTGCAATTTTATCAAAAGCCCAAACAGCAAGATCACAAACATTTTTGAAAGAATCTGCCTGACTGCCAAGTTCGTAAAGAAAAGTCATTTCTTTTACTTTTTCAAGATTGAGGTTATTCAATCTTTCAACCTCGCTGAATTTTTCAGCGATTTCTGTTGTTGAATGGAGAGCGGCGACAAGTTGTTCCTCTTCAGAAAGCCCTTTTAGCGGAACTTTTGCCTCTATTTTAGGCTTCTCTTCTGAAGGCAGTTCCAATTTTATCTTTTCAAACGGTTCAAAAAATTTCTTTACGCTCTCTTCCAATTTTTGAGCAGTGACCCCTTTTTGATAAAGTTTAAACTTGTTTGCAAATTCAACAAGACTTTTAGAAACTCCCCTTCTGAAAGTTTCCACTACTCCCGTTCCATTTATTGCAGACGCCAAAACAACATCTGCTTTTTCATCGCTCAAGCCAATTTTTTCCAAAATTTCACTCCTTGAAGCGATGTTTTTTAAATCTGTTTTATTGCACTGTATTACAAGAGGCATCCCCTC
This sequence comes from Thermoanaerobaculaceae bacterium, assembly GCA_012798145.1. Taxonomy (GTDB): domain Bacteria; phylum Acidobacteriota; class UBA4820; order UBA4820; family UBA4820; genus UBA4820. Next base: position 634 of record JAAZNT010000228.1, read on the forward strand.
AAATTTCATCTTATTGGCAAGCAGGTTCGCCTTCATATTCTCAAATGAAACCCTATTGTCGTTAAGTTTCTCAACCTGCGAATCAGCCACAAAAATTATAGCGTCCGCCCCGGCAAGGACAATTTTTCTTGTTGTATTGTAATGAACCTGACCGGGAACTGTGTAAATTTGAATCCTTATTTTGTATCCCTGAATCTCACCTAAATCAAAAGGGAGCAAATCAAAAAAAAGAGTTCTGTCTTCCGCCGTTTTTAAGGATGTAAGAGTTGTCTTTCCTTCGGGATCCGTTATTTTATGAAGAGTTTCAAGATTGGTTGTCTTTCCGCCCAAAGCAGGACCATAATAAACAATTTTAAAAAGTATCTCTTTTTCCTGATTCCTAAATTGAACCATAAAAGCCCCGTTCTTTAACCTTTTTTAGGTTAGTATTGATTAGTTTTTCTTCCAATTAAGGCTCATAAAAGGAATTAAAATTTCCGTTCCGCTCTTCAAATCTCTTTTTAAAATTCCTCTATTTTTTCTGTCCTCAGAATCGTAAAAACTTGAAATTATTTCATCTGAGACTGATAGAACTTTCTCTTTCATTCCCGCTTCTTCCTTTGGATTTATTAACAAAACGAAAGTGTCATCGGCATATTGACCCAAAAGTGCGGTTTTTGAAACATCCTGAATGGCAGTGTAAAGTTTCCAAGCAAGAGAATGGATCATATCCCTGAATTTCCCCGTTCCATACTTTTGAAGAAATGTTTCTTTTGGCTCTTCATCATATTCAAGGCTTATAAGAAGACTCTCTCCTCCCGCTTCTTTTCTCAATTCTGCCTCTTTTTCAACAACCGCTCCGTCCGCAAGACCCGTCCAAGCAAAAGACCTTTTTCCTTCTTTGTAATCTTTCAGCAACTGCTCCACAAGTTTTATCAATTCTCTTGACTCGTAAGGTTTTGTCACATAGGCGTCAGCACCGCAATCGTAACCCCAATAAATGTCGTCTTTGGTGCTCTTTGCAGTAAGAAGAACAATCGGAATTTTGGAAAGCTCAGGATCTCTTTTAACATCACGACAAACTGCGTAGCCGTTCTTATTTGGCATCATAACATCAAGAATGACTATTTCAGGGCGTTCTTCCCTTATTGCTCTTTCACCCTCCTCTCCGTCATAGGCACAAAGAACCTTGTGCCCTCTGAGTTCAAAATCCATTTGAAGTACTTCCACCAGTGATTTGTTATCATCCACGATCAAAATTTTGCTTGGCATTTTCTCCTCCTACCAAAGGAAAAGTTATCACAAATTTTGCGCCCCTTTGAGCGCTGTCAAAATTATGAATAAATATTCTATCCTCTTCTGTTATCGGTGACAATACTCTAAATTCTCCCTGATGCCTTGAGACAATGTTTTTGACAATTGAAAGACCAAAGCCTGTTCCTGCTATATTTTCCCTGACATTCTCAGCCCTGAAAAAGGGCTCACCTATTCTTTCAAGGTCTTCTTTGGGGATTCCAACCCCATCGTCGATAACTTCAAGACGAATTCCGTTAGCCAAAGCAATCGCTTTAACTCCCACATTGCCCTTTACAGAGGAATATTTCACAGCGTTACCTATCAAATTTGAGATAAGAGTCTCCATCATAGCAGGATTGCATACCATAGAAACTTCCATTAGTTCTTTCCAGACAACTATTTCTTTGGCTTTTATTATCTCCTTTTTTTCTTCAAGGATTTTCTCAATGATCCCTTTAATTGAAACCTCCTTTTCTCCACCAGCCCCGTAAAGCGATTTTCCAAAAAGAGATACATCATCAAGAATTTCTCTCATCTGCTTTGCGTTTCTGTAAATAATTTCTGCAAGCTTTTTCTGTTGGGGGTTTTCCAGTTTTCCTGCCCTTTCAGATGAAATCATTTCTGAAGCGCTCAGCACAGAAGCAAGCGGATTTTTGACTTCGTGGGTTATCAAAGAGAAAAGATGCTTTTTCTCATCCATTTCCTTATATAAAGAAGTTGAATCTTCGCTTACGACAAGGAAGATCCCCCTTTCCATCTCTGAGACATCAAGATCAATTATTTTCCCATAAACATTAAAAGGGGCGGCAATGCTCTTTCCTTCTTCTGCAACCCGTGAAATAAGAGTTAGCAAAGTTTTTCCCGGCTCCTTTGATCGCAAAAGAACTTTCTCTCTTTGCTCCACTTTCGTTATAGCAAGAAGTTCTTCAGCTCGTCCATTGTTGAAAACAATTTTCCCATCTTTTGATAAAACAAGTATCCCGCTTTTTATAAAATTAAAGACCTTGCTCTGAGTTTCAAGCCTCTTCGCCACAAGATTGAAACATTCCGCCAGATTTTTCTCACTTTCTTCTATTGCCTGCATTTTTCTTAAAAAGAGGAAGAGAGTGGCTGCACGGTCAAGAAATTCAACACTTTTATCTGAGGGCTTTTCATCGCACCCTACTACCACAAAAAGCTCCGCTTTTTCTCCCAAGAATTTGACCGTTGGGACAATATATTTTTCCGCTTTTACGCCAAAAGAACGAGCAAATTGTTCAAAAAATTGGCTTGACTGCCCGTTGTTTTCTTCTAAATTTTTTCCAATGAGAAAAGAAATATCAGAATTAACTGAGATGGCAAAAATGTCATCTTCTCCCCTTAATGCCGCTGCTTCAAAAGAGTTAAATTTTCTTGTTCCTACGATTAAAAGTTTTAGTGAAAAGATTTCTTTTAACAAGGGTGACAAGCGTCTAATAATTTCCAAACAGCCGCACTCTCCAGAAAATTCTTCCACCTCTTTAATCAATTTCTCAAAGAGATAAAGATGGCTATTCTTTTCACTTCCTTTTTTTAATTCTTTCAATTTAAGCAGAAGGGCTGCCAAATAAGGAACAGCCCTCTCCGCTTCCAAAGTCATTCTGTTGTCAACTATTAAATACCCTAATGTTTCCTTTTTGTTTTCTTCAAAAAATATTGGATGAAGATGACAATGTATTCCACCACTGTAAAATCTCCCTTCATCTGATATTTTAAGAAGATTTTTTAACTGCTCTTCAGAAATCAATTCCCTTGCGCCATCTTTGTGAAGCAGAAAATTTTTCCCTTTTTCGCACACAACGAACCTTCGGGTAAAATTGCCTAAAGGTTCGCTTATCCTATATAAAACAGAAACAACCTCCTTTTCGTTTTCAGAAAGCAGCGCCTTGACGAAGATTTCCAAAATAGTCTTTTCGTTCTCAACCATCTTTCCCTTATTTATTGTATCATATTTAGCCCCTGCAATGTAAACAGTTTTGACTATTTCTTCGGCGTTAAGCAAGTTCCCTTTTTTTTCTGCCAATACTCTCTCCATTAGTTCCTCTTCTTTCTTCTTAGATGACCTAATTTTTAATTAAACCTAAACAAAATAATATCCAATAATTGATTTTATAAAGAAATTGCTTTTCTTAACATTTGTTCAGCAATTTCATTTGCGTCATCTTTTTCCTTGAGCGTCTTCAAAAAGCGCTCCAGTTTTGAATAATGTTCAACATCATCTTTACAAAGATTTTCAAGGAAAAGCCCAAATTTTAAATTAGAATTCCTTGTAAATCCTTTCAAATGGCTTTCCGCAGCTCCTTTTTCCAACTCAATTGCTTTCTCCACAGCCTGCCTCAAGTCCATTTTCTCAACCATATCAAGAGCCCTTCTAACCTCCTCAGATGTTGATTCTAAACAATCTCCTGACTGACAATCTATATCTTTAAATAGGCTCTGGTTCTGCCAAACTACCCTCTTTTGATATCTAACAAGATTCAGATGGCTTTTTTCTTCAAGATACATTTTGTAAAAGAGAGTAGATGCTTTGAGGTTTAATGGATATTTCTCAAACAACGATTTGTAGAGTTTTGCCATACCTTCTTCTATTTCTTCAAGTTTATAAAGCATTGATAAGAATTTCATATTAGCCTCCTTTCCAAAATTTTTCCTTGCAATCTAAATGCCAATTTTTATTAACATTTTTGTCAATTCTTTGAAAAATGAATCAAAGAGCACCTAAATCGTCAATATTATGACACATCATTTTTTTCTTCTTTAGATTGATATAGAATTCTTCTATAAACATTTTAACACTTTTTAAAGATTCATTTTTTGTTCTATAATTAAGTGGCAAGTTTTTTGCATTGCTTTAATCGGGAGGATAAACAGAGATATGTCAATAGAAAATAGCAAAAACTGCTTTGAAAACCTTTTAGCAATCCCCTTATTTTTGACAGATCAAAAGGGAAACCTTAAGTTTTGCAATAAAGAGTTTGAGCAATTTTTCAAAGTTGACTGCAGAAAATTCATCCATAAAAATATTAAAAATTTATCATTAAAGGTTTTTAAAAAAGAAGAAGGGTTCATTTTATCTTCGGTCAAAAACGGTAGAATAATAAAAACAGTTAATATAATTAAAAAAGGAAATTTTTATTATAAAGAATCTCTTCTAAGAAAAGGCAATAAAGAACATCATTTAAGCCATTTTGCACAAAAACTCGGGAAAGAAGGCAATTTTCTTGAGTTGATCTTCGAAATTGGACAAAGAGCTTTTGAATCAAAGTCAAGAGAAGAAAAATCTTTGCTACTTGAAACAACTTCAAGAAATTTCCTAATCCGAAAAGCACTTTATTCTCTTTCAAAAAAATATGAATTTTTTTTTGATTCAATTCTGTATAATTCTCAAACGCTTTTGGGTTATAATCTTGAATTTTTTAAAAAAAATGAAAGGCATTTGCTTAACAATATTTTAATTGAAAGCGAAAGAGCAAAAAGGCTTTCAAAAACAATCTCTTATTTGGGGGCACCCTTAGGTGAGCAAAAAATACAGAATTTAAATGATAGAATCTCTGAAACAGAAGAATTTTCAAAATTGCTTCTTGGAAATGAAACTGAGATTACCTATGCTCTTTCGGATGGAATTCCCTATGTGAATGTTAGGGAAGGAATCATTGAAGATTTTATTCTTCAGGTTATTATTTTTGTTTCATCCATTGCCACTAAAAACACAAGGGTATTAATTGAAAGCGGAAGAAAAAAAGAAAATGGATTTTTCAGGTCTTTTGTCCAAATAAGAGCATCTAGGACAAAACCTGAAGCGCCAGATATTTTAGAATTGGTTAAAACAAATAAAGTAGACAAATTTTTTGACTTTAATTTGGATATTTTTAAAGATGATGGGGTAATTGACATTTTTGCCGAAAAGTCTTCTATCGTATTTAATTATACTTTAAACAGCATTGAAAAATTTGTTTCGCTTTCTGAATGGAGAGGGTCTGTCTTGCCAAAGGGACAGGGAACTATTTTGATTCTTGAAGACGAAAACGCTTTAAGAGATGCTATAAGAATGACTCTTGAAAAGAACGGTTATAATGTTCATCAGGCAAAAACACTTAATGAAGCAGAGTTGATTTTAAGTAAACTTAAAAAAAGAATTGACCTTTTCATAAGTGATATTATTCTGCCAGATGGCAGTGGCTTTGATTTTGCCACAAGATTTTTCTCAAACACAAGCGTTCCCGTTTTGTTTATGTCAACTTTGTCTCAAGATGAACTGCCTCATTTTAAGGAGGCAGCAAATCTCAACTATGATTTCTTACAAAAGCCATTTGAGAGGTTTATTCTTATAACAAAAATAAAAAAATTGATGGGAGAGAGGAATTAAACTTGGCAAAAATTCTTGTTGTTGATGATGAAGCAGAAGTGAGAAAAGCTTTAAAAAAAATCTTGGAAGAAGAAGGGCATTCTATCATAGAAGCAGAAAAAGGGACAGAAGCAATAAACCTTTTTCACGCTTCAAAATTTGATCTTGTTTTGTTAGACCTCAATCTTCCGGGAATAACCGGCGAGCAGGTGGCTGAAATTCTTAAACACAACGAAAATTCAAGGCATATACCTATAATAATTTTGACAGGAGAGAGTTCCACCAAAACCTACATAAGACTTCTGGAAATAGGAGTTGAAGAATTTCTTATTAAGCCATTCTCAAAACCGCATATTCTTGCAAGAGTACGCTCTTTGTTAAAAAATAAATATTTGAATGACCAATTGTTAGCCGCTTTTTCTGCTATTGAGTCTCTTGAAGAACTTCATACTCTTCTGATTAAAAGACTTTCCGAAAATCCCATTTCGCCAACTAACTTTTTGGAAATTGCCCTTAATCACTGCCTTACAGACAAGCCAGAACTTGGTTCGCCTTCTTCTCTTTTTATTGCTTTGGACCAAGACAATTATATTACTGGACAGGCTTTGCATATTGACCGAACAGGCAAATCTACATCAATTTACACGGTGGTTGACAAGCCAAAAATGGTTTCAGCGCTAAAGCCTTATGAGCAGGTTTCTTCAATTTACTATGGTGATAAAGTCGACGAGCAAATTTTAAGGATCTTTTTCAAAGACACAATAAGCGGATCACACCCTTTAGTTGCGGTCAAAGAAGCTGGCTATTGGGTTGTTGCAACCGGATACCAAAGAAGTGTGGGCTTCAACGATTCAAGATGGCTTTCCTCTATAGCAAGACAGTACTCGCTTTACATATCTCACTTAAATCAAGTTATGGAAACCGAAAAGGCGTTTCATTTTGCTATAACTTCACTCGCGAGAGCCGCGGAAGCTTTTGACGAGAATATAGGAGAGCATATTGAGCGAGTTAGCCTCTTTTCAAGAATTTTGGCAGAAAATCTCAATCTTTCGCAGCTTTTTGTCAAAGATTTAACGACTTCTGCTGTTCTTCACGATGTTGGGAAAATCCAAATCCCAAAAGAAATCCTCAACAAGCCGTCTTCTTTAACTCAGGAAGAGATGAAAATAGTGATGAAACATCCTGAATATGGAGCAAAAATACTTGGCGACAATCCGAGATTTCAATTGGCAAGAGAAATCGCCCTCTGCCACCACGAACATTTTGACGGAAGCGGATATCCAAATGGATTGAAAGGCGAAAACATTCCTCTTTCGGCAAGAATAGTCATCATCGCCGATGTCTATGATGCTTTGCGCTCTTCAAGAGCCTACAAAAGGGCTGTTTCACACGCAGAGGCGCTCTATATCCTTAAAAATGGAGACGAAAAGACCAAACCCTCTTTTTTTGACCCCGAATTGCTAAACGCTTTTATAAAACTTGAATCTGCACCAGACGAAATATACAACTCAATAAAAAAGACAAAATATGTTCTCAGTTAGTTTCTGTTTCGGAATCGTCCTCACAATTGTCTTTTCTTAAAGGGATATTTAGCCTCTTCATCCTTTCAACAAGCGTAGTCCTTTGAATTTTCAAAAGAAGAGCTGCTTTGCTCTTTCTATAATTGCATTTTAAGAGGGCTTCAGTTATTACTTTCTTTTCTATTCTTTGAAGATAAGCATCAAGCCCGTTGTTCTCTACATAAGACAGGATAGCGCCTTTACCTTTTGACTCGTCAGACAAATTTTCTTCTTTCTTCTGTTTAACTTCTTCGGGAAGGTCATTTAAAGTAATCTTATCCTCTTCAGACAAAGCAAGGGATCTTTCGACTATATTTTCAAGTTCCCTGACATTTCCTCTGTAATCATAATTGAGCATTGCTTCAAGAGCGCTTCTTGAAAAATCTTTTGGCTTAGTTCCGAGTCTTAATGATATTTTTTCCATAGCAAATCTTAACAGAGGCAATATATCCTCTCTTCTTTCCCTTAGAGGTGGGATTTGAATATGGATGATATTTAACCTATAGTAAAGATCTTCTCTAAATTTTCCTTCCCTTACCATTTCTTGCAAATTGCTGTTTGTCGCTGCCATAATTCTCACATCCACCTTTCTGACATTTGTTGAGCCGATAGGTGCAAATTCTCTTGACTGGATTACTCTCAGCAATTTCACCTGAAGGTCCATTCTTAAAGTCCCAATCTCATCAAGAAAAAGAATTCCCCCATCGGCTTTCTCGAACGCTCCCACCCTTGGCGCTACTGCGTCTGTAAAAGCCCCTTTGACATGCCCAAAAAGTTCGTCCTCTATCAATGCGTCTGGAATTGCTCCACAGTTAATCGCCACAAAAGGATTTTTATTTCTTTTAGATCTCTGATGAAGGAGTCTTGCAATAACCTCTTTACCTGTCCCGGATTCTCCAGTAATAAGAACAGTTGCATCTATGTCTTTCACTTTTTCAATTATTTTCAGTATTTCCTGCATAGCTTTGGATTTGCCTACTACCTGCTCATAACCCTTCAACCTTAAAATTTCCTCTTTAAGACTTTCGTTTTCCTTTATTATTTTCACCTTGTTCAATATATTTTCAACAAGCGTTTTAAGTTCAACTGCCCTAAATGGTTTTGTAATATAATCTGTAGCCCCAGATTTCAGCGCCTCAACAGCAGTGTCCACTGTAGAATTTCCAGTCACTAAAACAAATGGAATGTCATCATTTATTTTTTTGACTTTTTTGAGCAAATCTATTCCGCTGCCATCAGGAAGAACCAAATCTGAAATAACAAGATCAACACTTTCTTCGTCAAATGTCAGGTTTGCTTCATTTAATGTTTGCGCTGTAAAAACCCTTCGCTCTTCACTTTGAACAATTTTTTCTATCGCACCCAAAATCTCCTCGTCGTCATCAACCACAAGAATGCCAAAATTCATACCTCCTCCTCCCACTCAACCAAGGAAATAGCTTTTTGACTTTTAATTTTTTCCCTGATTTCCTCTTTTGAAACGCTCTTTATTGGTTCAACTTTACTGGCAGAATCTATATTTTCTTCAAAGAAATAAAAAGAAAAACCTTTGTCGTCTTTTTTGTCAACCAATACTAATAGGCAATTTGAATCATTCTTATTGCTTAATTCAACAAGATTTGACAATATTTCCCTATGCTTTTTATCATCCCTTTTTAATGAAAACTTCTCATTATCCACATACCTAAACAAAAGCACTTTTGATTTTGACCTGAAGAGCGGGCTAAAAACAAAATACAACCTCCTTAGCAACTCTCTCCAAGAATTTTGCTCATACCAAGAGGAGTCACTGTAAAGAAGACGCATTGCTTCAAGGTGTTGAGATATAAACTCGCTTTTCTCAAGGATAATATCGCAGTTTTCTTTAGTTTCATTATCGCTCACAGCATCTCTAATAAATTCACTGTAAAGAATGATCGGTGAAAGAAAGTTCTTCAGGTCGTGAATATTCGCCCTCAAAAGTTCTTTTAAATATTTTTCAGCCTTATCCAAAACTCCTCCTTATATAGTTATAGTTAAATTATAGCATAAAATTTTTAAATGTCAACAATCAGTCATATTGTTGACACAATTCTTAACCAAAAAATGGTGCGTCAAAATTATTGCGTTTTATATGCCAATATCTTGGCATAAGTATTGCATTATGTTTTTCTGTTAGTTTTTTAGGAAAGGAGGAACAAGAAATGAAAGGAAGAAGATTTTTCACGGTATTAACGGTAGTTTTGGCAGTAACCCTGTTCACAACATTCGCTTTCGGTCAGGTAAATCCTAAGGCAGGAAAAAATTCTACCAACAAAGCAATTGATTCTGTTGCCCAAGTTGTGGAATCACTTCAAAGTGAAGTCCTTGCTGAATCAGGCCTCGACGGCAACTCGCCACCGGTTTGCGAAGAAAAACTTGGAATGTATCAAAATGCTTTAAATTCTCTTGGTTCAGCAGCAACTTATGTTGGAATGGCTTATGATGCTTATGCCGCTTTTCTCAAAACAAAAAATACAGCTTATCTTATCTCAGTTTATCAGTATGTATCACTCGCCTGGGCAGAAGTGTCCAATGCTTCTACTTGGATTGCACAAGCAAGAGATTATTCTTGTCCTGCGTAAAAGGAGAACAAAATGGCTATTTAGCGGCGCGGAACTATGAAATATGGTTCCGCGCTTTTTTTTGACTTTTATTAAATTGTATGTTTAGAATAACAAATTATTTTAAGGAGGCTGTTTGGCTAAAAAATATAAAATCAAAAACCTTTTTTTTGTTTTTCTTCTCATTCCACTTTTTTCATTTCAACTTTTAGCTGCAGGGGATATTTCAGGAGAGTCAGAATCATTTTTTTCAAGATTTAATATATATTTCGACATTTTGGATGTTTTCTTTATCTTATTGATTCTTTTGCTTTTACTTTATTTAATCCAAAAAGAGCGCAAACTCTATAAAGAGATTTTAAACGAGACAAAATCAGCCGAAAAATCAAAAAGCGAGTTTGAGGAACTTTTTAAAAACCTTCCAATAGGATTATATATCTCCACACCTGAAGGAAAAATTACAAAAGCCAATCCCGCTTTTCTAAGGATTCTGGGTTATCAGGACATCGATGAACTAAAAAAAATATCCATCACATCCCAAATTTACAAACTCCCTGAAATGAGGAAAATATTTAAAGAAGCGGTTGAAAAAGAGGGAAAAATAACCGCCTTTGAATCGGAAATCAAAAGAAAAAATGGGAATGTGATTTTCGTAAGGGAAAGTGCTTACGCACAATTCAATGATGAAGGTAAAACTACTGCCTTCATCGGAGCTATGGAAGACATAACAAAACAGAAACTTTCTGAACTGGAATTGAATTCAGCAACAAAATTGTGGGAAAGAATTTTTAACAACATTAACGAGATAATTTTTCTTACAGATAATCAAAGAAGAATTATAAAAATGAACAAAGCCTTCTTAAATTATTATTCTATTAGCCAAGAAAAGGCACTAAATTCCTTTTGCTATGAAATCTGCCACAAAGATAAGAAAATCTTGGAAAATTGTCCTCTGTCTCAATCAATACAAAGCAAAAAAAGAGAAATCGTCAAAACGGAGGTTGAAGGAAGGACTCTTGTGGTAACCTGCGACCCAATTTTTGATGAAGAAGGAAATTTTATAGGGGCTGTCCATATTTCAAGAGATATTACAGAAGAAGAAGAAATGTTGAAGCAATCCAATAAATTGAGAAACCAACTTCAAGTTATGCAAAAAATAGAGGCGCTCGGCAGGTTGGCGGGAGGAATTGCTCACGATTTTAACAATATCTTGTCTGTAATTTTGGGAAATGTTGAGTTTGCAATTCAAAACTGCCAAAAGAATGATGTGGTTATAGGCTATCTGTCAGAAATAAAAGAATCGGCAGAAAGGTCGGCAGAATTAACCCGTCAACTTCTCGGTTTTGCAAGAAAGCAAACATTCGATCCAAAACCTTTAGATATTAACCGCCATATTTCCCAGATGAAAAATATGTTGAAAAGATTGCTTGGAGAAAACATTTCTTTGATTTTTGAATTTGAAAAGGAACTTCAAAAAGTAAATCTTGACCCCGCGCAGTTGGACCAGGTAATAATTAACCTGCTGATAAATTCAAGGGACGCAATTGGAGAAGGAAAGCAAGGCAAAATACTAATTGAAACCAAAAATGTTATAATTGAAAAAGATTACTTAAAAACTCACGCTTACGCAAAAGAGGGACGCTATGTAATGGTAGGAATAACAGACAGCGGAAGCGGAATTAAGAAGGAATACATTGATAAAATTTTTGAGCCATTCTTCACCACTAAAGAGTCAGGAAAAGGCACCGGACTCGGTCTTGCAACAGTTTACGGAATTGTTCGTCAGAATCAAGGCTTTATAAATGTCTACAGCGAAGAGGGAGAAGGAACGACTTTCAAGGTATATTTCCCAGAACTTTTGGCACAATCGGTAAAAGAAGAGGTTGTTCAGAAAGCAAACTCTGTAGTTTTAAAGAAAACTATCCTATTAGTAGAAGATGAAGAGGCGATTTTGAAAATGATAAAACTTATGCTGGAAAATAATGGCAACAAAGTTTTTGCGTTCAGCACTCCAAA
>JAAZNT010000229.1 GCA_012798145.1 Thermoanaerobaculaceae bacterium
AGCCCTTTGATTGATCTTCTCGTCCTATCCCACCCCCATAAAAGCCACCTTGAAGATTTCTGTAGAATTCCTCCTGATAATGTGAAAAAGTGTCTATTTAGTTCACGCTTGTCAAGATATTATATTGAAGCATTTAGAGAACTGGAATGGAGCAAGGTAAATATACAGGATCAGGTTGTGAAAAACTTTGTCATTCAAGATTCTTTTCAATGTGGAGTGGCTTGCAGCTACAGATTCCCTTTTGGGGCGCTGTTGACCATTTTTGGGTATTGGGTTGAAGAAAATATTGGAGACAATATGAACAATTACTCAGTGGTAATTTTTTTCGCTCAAGGGAACAATCTTCTCTGCCTTCCAGGTGACATTGAAGAAGAAGGATGGGAATATCTCTTGCAGAAACATTCGCCCCTTTTTGAAGACCTTTTAAGAAAGACAAATATTTTTGTCGCATCCCACCACGGGAGCAAAAGCGGCTTCTTTTCCAATTTGTCATCCCTTTTAAGGGCTGAGATTGTTGTGGTTCCTGACGGGGCAAAAAGCGAAAGCGAAGCTATGCTATATTATGAAGGAATTACATCAGGGCATATTGTTCAAAAAGAGATAAGGAATTCAACAGAATGGCTTTATCCTCCAAATTTCAAAAAGATTAAGGTCTTGACGGCAAGAAACAATGGGAATGTGAAAATATTTCTTTCTGAAAACAATTTTTCAGCATTGGCGTCAAAGGGAGTTTAAGAAAATGGGGGCGCTTTACGCTTTTTCTGGAGAGAGCGGGAACTTTTCAATTCTCTCTGGAGAAAATGAAGTAATAATCATTGACGCAAATCTCCCTTTTGACAGCAAAAAAGATGGGGGAGTGCTTAAAGAAATTGTCTTTGAAATAACCAAGGAAAAAGGTTTTTCTGGACTCATTCTTTTAAATTTTTGCGGTGAAAGAGAGTGGACTGGAGAGCGACTTTTTATGATTCTGAAAAACTTTTCACCATCTTGGATAATGCTTCCAACCCCTTCAAAGAAAAACAAGTCGGCAAAAAGAATTCTTGATTCAATACAAAAAACGGAGTTTGAAAACAATCGAGTCTTTAGAAAAATTCCCGTCGCGGCAAACAGATTGTTTTTCTATCCATCTTTGGAGAAACTTTCCCGAGATTTTACCTTTTTTCCCTTTTCCCCATTTTTGACTGATAAAGATGATTTCAGCGGGGAGGACCTCGTTTTGAAAATAACCGAAAAAAAGAGTGGTAGATCCATTCTTGCCATTGGCAACACAGCAGAGCGGCGGTTTAAAGAGATCGGCAATTTATATGGAAAAAAACTTAAATCAGACATTCTCCTTTTTTTTGCTGATTTTTCCTCAAGCGCGCCAGCAGAAGAGATGTTTGATTTAATAAGCCCAGAGGTTGCTTTAATAATCGCTGAAGACGGAAAAACCAGCTTCAATCTTGAAGCAATGAGCGTTTATGAAAAAACCTTTTGGTTTTCAACGGCATCCGGACATTCCTTCTCTACAATTTTCAACTCTAATGAGATTAAGACTGCAAGAATCAAAAAAGAAAACTTTTCTTAATAGCCATCCTTTGGATTAGCCCTTTGAATTTTTAGTTTCTTCGTTTCAGATTTTCCCAAAACCGAGTTTTTCTTCGTTTTCAGAAAGGGCTTTACGCACAAATTCAATATGCTCAAGAAGATCTATTCCAAGGGTTTCCGCTCCTTCTCTGATTTCTTCTCTGTTTACGCTTCTTGCAAATGCTTTATCCTTGAGTTTCTTTTTGACGCTTTCCGCTTTTACACTTCTAAAAGATTTGTCGGGCTGCACATAGGCGCAGGCAAAGAGAAAGCCGACAAGTTCATCAACCGCGAAAAGAGTTTTTTCAAGCAGAGTTTCTCTCGGAACATTTGTATAAGATGCATGAGAAAGAATCGCTTTTATCATAAATGGCGGGAAATCTATTGACTTAAGGTATTCCGCCGCTTTAAAGGGATGCTCTTCTTTCGTCGGGTGCTTCTCATAATCAAGGTCGTGCAAAAGCCCCACTATTGCCCAAGATTCTTCATCCTCTCCATACTTTTTTGCATAAGCTCTCATTGCTGTTTCAACTCCAAAAGAATGCTTTAATAGAGCGTCAGATTTAATCCATTCATTTAGAATCCTTTTTGCCTCATCATAACTTACTTCCATCAAAACCTCCTTTATTTCTAACTTCAAGTAATATATAATATCACCAAGTGGGCGGTTAGCTCAGTTGGGAGAGCGCCGCGTTCGCAACGCGGAGGCCGAGGGTTCGAATCCCTTACCGTCCACCATACATTTTAGCCCACAAAGGTAAGCAAGCAAATTGATTTGCTTGCGTAGGGATTCGAAGCCCGCAGCGATGCGCGAGTTTTGCGAAGCAAAGGCGAGCGCCGCGAGGGGCGGCCTGCGAAAAATTTTCGTCAGAAAATTTATTTGTAGGCGAACCCCTTACCGTCCACCATACATTTTAGCCCATAAAGGTAAGCAAGCAAATTGATTTGCTTGCGTAGGGATTCGAAGCCCGCAGCGATGCGCGAGTTTTGCGAAGCAAAGGCGAGCGCCGCGAGGGGCGGCCTGCGAAAAATTTTCGTCAGAAAATTTATTTGTAGGCGAATCCCTTACCGTCCACCATACATTTTAGCCCACAAAGGTAAGCAAGCAAATTGATTTGCTTGCGTAGGGATTCGAAGTCCGCAGCGATGCGCGAGTTTTGCGAAGCAAAGGCGGTGTGGCAATTTTTTCTTAAAACAAAAGTCTAATTATCCAAACAGCAAGGATGACTATAAGATTTGCGATAAGGATAGGGAGAAGGTAGGGAAGTTCAAGCAGATCTACCAACTTCTTTTTCTTAAAAAAATGGTACGGGATTGTGAACCACACCAAAAAGACGGTCAAGAAAAGAAAAACGCCTGCGGGCTGGGCTTTAATTGCGTCCAAAAATTTCCCATGCATCAAAAGGGCAAAAGAGGTTGTCATTCCACAGGATGGGCAGGGCTTGTGAAACATTGTGTAAAACCCGCAAGGGGGGAGCCCAAGACCTTTGTGAGTGCCTAAGCCAGAAGGGTCGGATTTTACAAGGTGGGCAAGAAAGAGAATAAATGGAAAAGACAGAAAAAGAAAAATGTATCCCGCAACATCAATTAGTTTTAATTTTTTTTTCTTATCTTCGTCCATAGAAAAATTTAATTTTTAGAAACAGCATCTGTAATCACTTTTATTGAAGCGGGGTCGGGAAGAAGAAAGAAATGACCATAAAATGAATTGTCTCTTGATTTAAAAAATGTTTCTATTACAAGGGCTTGGTTGCTCACTTCAGCAATCTCAATTAATAGAAGGTCAACAATCGCCTGCGCCATATCTATTGAAAAAGAAGGAATGGAGGGAATAAAGATTTTTTTGAGCACTCCCCCCATAGCGTTTAAATATGTTGAACAAAGAATGTTTGCGACCTCCTTCAACGCGCTGATCTGCATCTCACCAAAAACAAGGCTTTGTCCCGGAAAAAGAATGTCTATAAGTTGTTCAGCCGATTTTTTTGACATCGCGATCAGCATATTCCCCCTTGCGTCCCCATAAACTCTTAAAAAAAGCCCTACCACCTCTTCTTCAGGACCACCAAGTCTTTCAACAACTTCGCTGAAAGGCAAAAGAGTCACTTGCGGAACTTCAAGCATTATGACTTTCTTTGTCATCTGGTGAAGGGCAGTCACAGCGTTCCCCGCGCCTATGTTGCTCATCTCTCTCAACGAATCAAGGTCTCTTTCATTTAATTTGAAAAACATTCATCGCCTCCGTTTCGTTTCTCGCAAATGAAGTTCCGTCAAATATATAGCAAATTTCTCCAAATGAAAGGAGAGCGCCCCCAATGAGATTGGGAATCCTTTCAAGCGGCTTGCCCAAAGGAAGAATTACAACTTTCTCTGTCTGCAAAACTTTGTTCACAAGCAGGATTTTCTGATCAGGAGCAGTGTTCAGCGCGATTCCAATTCCATCTTTACCCACAGCTTTCAACCTGAAATTCAAAATGTCATAGAATTTATCATCTGCTCTCAATCTTTTAGTTCCTTCAACCCACTCAATCGGGTATTCTGAGAGAGGGTAAAGTTTGTTCACCTGAGAGGTCGGGAGGGCGAAGAAGAAATTGTCATCCCAAGAGAAAACCACAACCTCAGTGAGCGTCACAGCGCTTGGAAAAATTAGGTAAAAAGCTGTTCCTTTTCCCTTTTCGCTTTTCATTTCAAGCGTTCCGCCAAGAGATTCCACCGAAGACCTTACAACATCAAGACCGACCCCTCTTCCAGAAATCTGGGTAACTTCTTTTTTTGTAGAAAATGAGGGAATTGTTATCAAATCAAGGATATCGCTCTCCTTTAAGGAATCTGCCTTTTCAAAAGGAATTAATCCCCTCTTCAGAGCGCTTTCTTTTATCGCTTCATAATCAAGCCCTTTCCCGTCGTCGCTGAAAGAAATTGTAAGTTTTTCGCCATCTCTTTTTATTGCTATTTTGATATTTCCCTCTGATGGCTTTCCCAATTTCACTCTTTGTTCATTTTCTTCAATTCCATGATCTGCACTGTTTCTCAAAAGATGCATAAGCGGGTCGAGAAGTTTTTCTAAAAGCACTTTGTCAATTTTTTCGCCACCGCCTTCTACAATAAATTTGAATTTTTTTGAAGTTTTTGCAGAAAGGTCTCTCGCTCCTCTTTCAAGTCTTTCAATTAGAGTATCAAAGGAAACAAGCCTCGTTTCAAGTATTTCGTTATAAAGCTGATAAAGCCCGCTTCTGTGACTTTCAAACCAAAATTTCTGCTTTTTAAAAACTTCAGGAGGAAGGTTTTTTTCAAGAATATTTAAATGATAAATAAGGTGAGAAATTCTGTAAAGAAAATTGTCAAGAGATTTTGAGGGAATCTTAAGGGAAGAGACAAGAGCGGAAGATGTAGATTCCTCTCCTATCTCTTCTAATGAAAGCTCAACATCAACAACTTCAGGGAGAGTTGCTATTGCGCGGGCTATTTCTTTAATTTCTTTTGAATCTGAAAGATAAAATTCTGCATATTTCAAGGCTCCTCTTTGTATTTCTTCAATAGTCGGAACAATCTCCACTTCGCTGACAAAGGATTTTATTTTTTGATAAACGATTAAAAGCCTTGCCGCAGGAAGATTTGAAGAAGGGTCAATTTTTACCTTTATTTTGAAACCTTTTTCTTTCGGCTTTTTGAAATTTTCATTTGATTCAGACTTTGGCTTAACAACAGTGTTTTGTTCTTCCTTCTGACTGCTTTCATTAAACCATTGCTCAACTTCAGATTCCAACCCGCCGTCGTTTCCCTCTTTTTCAACTTTTTCAAAAAGTGTTTCAAGAAGGTCTGTCGCTCTCAAAGCCCTTCCAATTTCTCCTTCAGAAGGAGTTTTTCCTTTTCTCCATTCCGCCAAAATGTTTTCAAGGGCGTGGGCAAGTTTTGATGTCGTTTCAAAGCCCATCGACGCCGCCATACCTTTCAGGGAATGGGCGCCTCTGAAAAGTTCAGAAATTGCCTCTGTTTTAAAACCTTCCTTAAACTGAAGCCCTTTTGTAAGGGCGGAAAGGTGCTCCCTACCTTCAGAAAGATACATTTCAAGATATTTCTTAATATCCATACTAACTTCCGTCAAATGGAAGTTGCAACAGCGTCTATCACTTTCAAAACTTTTTCTGCAGAAAAGGGCTTGACAATAAAATCTTTGGCTCCGGCGGCTATAGATTCAATTACAAGCGCCTCCTGTCCTAAAGCGGAACACATAACTATTTTTGCCTTGGGATCCATTTTAATAATCTCTTTCGTGGCTTCAATGCCATCCATTTGCGGCATTACGATATCCATCGTTACAAGATCCGGATTTAAGTTCTGATACTTTGATATCGCTTCCTCGCCGTTTGAAGCTTCGCCCACGACATCGTATTTGCCTGAATTTACCAGTATGTCTCGTATCATAGCCCTCATAAACATTGCGTCGTCAACAATCAATACCTTATAAGCCATTTTACCTCCAATTAACGCCGTATCTTAATGTTCCAATAACTTCTTCTTCAATCGCAAGAGAGAGTCTTTCTATGTCCAAAACGGAGACAAACCTATCTTTGTACGAGTAAATCCCCTTAAAAACGCCTTCTCTTCCTTTTTCAACAAGTTTCAGTTCGTTGTATTCAATTATATCTTCTATTTTATTCACTTCAAGAAGAATGTTGTCCAATGAAGATAATCTTATGTAAATGTTGGAATCTTCGTCTATCTTCTCATCCAAGATTTGTTTAAGAGAAACAACTGTTAATACAGCCCCGCGCCAAAAAGCAGTCCCTTTGATAGAAGGCATAATGAATGGGCTGGGATGAATTTTCACAACCTCCACAACTTCTTTTACATCTTTTGATGAAATCCCGATAAATTTTTCGCAAACTTTTACAACAATAAGTTTAGTCATCTTTAAATTTGAAATTTTCCTATGGCGTTTTTAAGTTTTTCCGCTTCATCAAGCAACGATTTCGCTTCTTTGTTTATCTCTTCCATACTTGCCGTTATCTCTTCTGTGGCGGCTGAA
>JAAZNT010000230.1 GCA_012798145.1 Thermoanaerobaculaceae bacterium
ATTAATAAACACCCTGTTGTCACAGAAGAGGAAGCCCTGAAGCCATAATATCCCTTCTATTGTTTCTCCCTTTGCGGGCGCTTGTTTTTCTCTCCACGCTTTTTCGCTAATAAAAACTTTCAAAGAGAGCTCTTGCTCTTCCTCTGAGCCGATGACGGCGATTTCAACATTCCACCCCTTTTGTCCCAACAATTCATCGCCTCTTTTTTCAACCGACAAAACGCCTCCCCTAAAAACATAATCATCTATGTCGCCTTCTGTAAAGGGAAATAAAAAGAACGCATTTGAAAAATCATAATTCTGAATGCTTTCCGAAGGAATAGCGCCTTTTTTTTGAACGCTCAAATTTCCCTTGTTGAATTGGCCTTGACTCAATTTGGCTTCCATTGCCATATCTTGGCTTTTTTTCGCCATATATGCGATGCCTATGAGACAAAAATGATAAAGAACCCCCTTGTCATAAAAAAGCCTGTTTTCAACAAAATCTGTGTCAAAAAAAGTTATAGGAAAATCTTTCCAGGCAGCAGTGATTTGCGCTTCAACCCCGCTTTGCCACACAAGAACCCTATCAAGGGTAAGCAAATATTCCTTATAACCGCTTGCAAAAGGATAGAAGCTTTCAACAAAATTTTGTTCTTCTTTATTTGCGACAACAAATTTTATGCCTTCGCATTGTCTGGGATAGGTCAAAATGATTGCTTTTCTCCAATTTAGAGGAAACTCCCTTGGCGGCTTGTGATGGGAACCAAAAGCGCAACCGTATGAAGAGCATTTTGGAAGAATTGACGGAAGATGTTTTACGATTTCTACGGGGTCGTCAAAAAAGGGTTTCCAGTGACTGCCAAGAAAATGACGCCCACTGTCTTTCTCGTATTTAAAAGTATTAAAAGGCCATTCTTGAGCCGACTCGTCTTCCTTTTGTTCATTTTTTTGCGAAATTCCGCCAAAAACCTCTTCAAAATGCTCTTTCCTAAACAATGCCTCCTTGCCGCTTTCAAAAGCAACTCCAATATGTTCCTTGTCTATGAAAGTTATTTTGCACTTTCCATTTTTAGGATGAATCAATTCTTGTCCAACTTTAAAATCTGTTTTTTCTGTCATTTATACTCCCTAAGCATTTTTATTGGCATTATTAAGCGTTAGAAATCTCCCCCTCCACGATTTTTATTTCTTCTTCAGTTAAGCCGTAGAGTTCATAGACGAGGCGGTCTATTTCTTTGTCTGTTGCGGCTATCTGCCTTTCTATGACTTTCTTCTCATAATCGGTCTTCGCTTTATGAAGGTCTTTGTGAAGAGAAAGCATTTGGTCAACGAGAGAGACTATTTTGTCGTGAAGAGATTTTTGATTATTTTCAAAGAAATTTACTAAGGGCACAGGCAACTCTTTTAAATTTGAGATTTTTACTTCTGCAAAAGCTTTCCCAAATTCAGGCACAAGACAAGAATGATAGTAATTAAGAAATTTAGAGTTTATAAGACCAAGAAGAAATTTCATTTCATATTTTGATTCATATATCATGTGAACTGTATCCATGCAGTAAACACCTTTTGTTTCTAAAGTTGCTATCAGTTTATCCCCAGTTTGTCTAATTATAATTTTTGGAGACAAACCGAGTTTTGTTCTATCTGTATTACTCCAGAGCTTTTCTGGATCAAATTCAACAAAGATTTTAGTGGCTGGAAAACCATATCTCACGAAATCTCTTCCACGAATAACGGGTACATATTTTTCATTGAGAGGAGAGGAAGAAAGAAATTTTTTATTATTCCCTGTTTTTATTCCATTATAAAATTTCACTAAGGTTCCAATTGTTGTAAACAATTTTTTTTGTTTAATGTTAAAAAGATGGTACGAATTATTACTTAAATAAATTCTTTTGTCTAAAGATTCTTTTACATGTTCGACATTAATGTGACTTACAATTTGATTTTGCTTTATATTGCTTTGATTAAACAAATGAAAAGGAATTGTATATTTTTCTGATTGTTTTTTTCTTACAAAAATGATGGCACAATCCCCCATTTCTGCTCCTTCAAAAACTTTGTATCTTAGAGAAGCTACGAGTTCGATTTTTCCAAAAGTGAGCAAAAAGTTTCTGATTTTTGATAAAGCTTTATTAATCAAAATAGTTCCAGGCACAATAAAAGCAGTTAGTCCTTCTTGTTTCAACAAATTTAAGCCCAATTCATAAAAAATTGCAAATGAATTGATCTTGTATTCGCTTGAATTATGATAATGTTTGATAAGATATTCAAGTTCTTCAGTTGGTCGTTTGCTTTGTTGTTTTCCAAGGGAATAAGTAACATACGGCGGATTTCCAATTACAACATCAAAGCCGCCTTCTTTGAATATTTGAGGAAATTCATCTTCCCAGTCAAAGGCGTTTATTCTGTATTTTTCCTCTTCGTCAAAAAGACCCAACTGTTTGTCTTTGTAAAAATCGCTTCCTATTAAGGAGTTTCCGCATTTTATGTTGTTTGAAAGATCTGGAAGAGCCCTTTCTTTGAACAATTTTAACTGCTTGTTGACGCTCTCTTTGTTTTCTCCTTCAAGAACTTTTAGAAGGAGGGAAAGTTTTGTCACTTCAACCGCCTGAGGGTCTATATCAACGCCGTAAATATGTTTTAGAAGAATTCTCTTTTTTTCAGAGGTTGTGAGTTTCCATTCGCCGCCCTCCGCCTGATAAAGGCGCGGCTCTTTTCCTTTCGTATATTTTTGTGGATTTTCTTTTGAATATTGGTCTCTGTGCCAGTTCAAAAGATATTGGTAAGCCCCCAAAAGAAACGATCCGGAGCCGCAGGCGGGGTCAAGGATTGTAAGTTTAAGGTTTTCGGGATTTTTTGCTTTTGAATTTTCCCATTCTTCAAGAAATTTCCCCACACTGTTTTTGACGATGTAGTCAACAATGCAGGTTGGGGTGTAATAAACTCCCCCCGCTTTTTTTACTTCTGGCTTGTCTTCAACTTTCGCCTGATGGCTCGGGGTAAGCCGTATCACTTTTCCCAAAAACTGCTCGTAAACCTGCCCTAAAATGTCGGCGGGAATTACTGAAAATTCATAGGGGCTTTCGGGATAGTAAAGGCTTTTTATTATTTCTTTAAGGATTTTGTCGTCTATTTTCAAAGACGGGGCGATCGTGTCGGGGTCTCCCCTTCCCTCTTCTTTTTCAAAATGGAAAAGACCGGAATTGTATTTTTCATCCGCTTCTCTGAAAAGAGCCATCAATCTTGGATAAACGCCTTCGCCGTTTTGAAGTGCCATTATTTTGCCGTAATCTTCAATTCCTCTGTCTTCACATATCCTCAGGAAAATTATTCTGTCTATGGTTGACTGTACTGCGTAATTCAATTCTCTGTTTGACATTAAGGGGTTTCTTAAGGCGATGTTTCTTGCGAGAAGTTCGCGCCAGTTTTCAATTTCAGAAAGAAACGCTTTGTCAACTTCCGCCGTCCCTTTTTTCTTCTTGTTGTCTTCAACATATTTGTCAAAAGAGCCTTTTAGAACCGCTTCTCTTGAAAAAATTGAGTTAAGATAATCCCATTCTTTAATATAATCTTTGAATTTTATGTATTTTACCCTGCCGATTTCGGGGCTGTCGCTCTTGTTTGGCTTTGTCCTGCAGTCATAAACGGCAAATTCTTCAAAATCGGTAAGGATTGAAATGGGAAGTTTAGAACTCCATGCGTATCTTCTCAATTGATACGCCGGCTCAATTTCTTCTTTTATGTTGACGCCCGGCTTTTTCGCCTCAACGAAAAATTTTCTTGTTCCGCCAATCCTAAAGCAGTAATCGGGCGCTTTTGTAAATCCGCCTATTTTTATGGCGTCTTCGTGAATGACATCTTTATATGCTTCCGCATATCCCTGTTTGTTTTCAACATCCCACCCGAGAAGAGAGAAAAAAGGGTCTATAAATTCTCTTCTCACCTGAGTTTCATTGTATTGGGGGGATTTAATGTGGTCAAGATTGTTTTCAAAATGGTCTATAAGGTTTTTAAGACGCTCCAAAACATCCATTCTTCACCTCATTTAATATTATAACTTAAACACTGTAGCAAAAGAAAAACAGCCCGGAAAATGAAGAAGAAGGCAGGGTGAGATTTCAACTTTATGGAGTCATCTTTCAGTTGCAGCATTAAATTATGCTTAAAGCATTTGTAAGAATATTTTTGATTATTTTTCAGGTTGTCAAAGGCAAACAGCCTGCCGAAGAGTATAAAATCGCTTCGCAAAGACTCTATTTATGACAAAATTTCTATTCCTCAAAAAGCCAAGTGGAGAGGTATCTTTCTCCGCAACTTGGAATTATGACAACAATCATTTTGCCTTCGTTTTCTTTTCTTTGGGCAACTTCAAGGGAAGCCCACACTGCCGCTCCCGATGAAATTCCGCAGAGTATCCCTTCTTCTTTCGCCATTCTTCTTGCCGTTATTCCAGCGTCAACATCTGAAACCGTTATAACTTCGTCTATGACGCTTCTGTCAAGAGTTTCAGGAACAAATCCCGCTCCTATTCCCTGAAGTTTGTGCGGACCAGATTTCCCCCCGGAGAGCACGGGAGAATCAATTGGTTCAACCGCGACAACTTTAAGGGAAGGCTTCATTTTTTTTAAAAATCCACCTGTTCCAGAAATTGTTCCTCACGTGCCTACGCCTGCGACAAGCATGTCTATTCTTCCTTCGGTGTCTTCCCATATTTCAACTGCCGTTGTCTTTGAATGAATTTCGGGGTTTGCGGGATTTTTAAACTGCTGGGGCATAAAAAATATAGGCGAGCTTTTTGCAATTTCTTCCGCTTTTTCAATCGCCCCCTGCATACCTTTGTCTCCGGGAGTAAGAATCAATTGCGCTCCAAACGCTTTCAGAAGTTTTTTTCTTTCATCGCTCATTGTTTCGGGCATTGTAAGAACAATTTTGTATCCCTTTGCGGCGGCTACAAAAGCAAGCCCTATTCCAGTGTTTCCGCTTGTGGGCTCAATTATTGTCATACCTTTTTTCAGCTTCCCGCTTCTCTCCGCATCTTCTATCATCGAAGCGGCTATTCTGTCTTTGACTGAAGAGGCGGGGTTAAAAAATTCAAGTTTGGCGATAACTTCCGCCCCTATGCCTTGAGTTAATTTATTTAATCTGACAAGAGGAGTGTTCCCGATTGTTTCAATTATATTTTGCGATATTTTTGGTCTTTGAATTCTTTTCCCTGACTTATTTTCCATCAATAAGAGCCCTTTTGAATAAGTTTGCTCCCCACAGGGACATCGTTTGTAACCCAAAGATTTCCGCCTATAACCGAGCCTTTTCCAATTGTAATTCTTCCAAGAATTGTCGCTCCAGCGTAAATTATAACATCGTCTTCAACTATCGGGTGGCGGGGAATCCCCTTGATCGGATTTCCTTTTGCGTCAAGAGGAAAGCTTTTCGCCCCGAGTGTTACTCCCTGATAAATACGAACATTTCTGCCTATCACCGCTGTCTCCCCTATTACTATTCCCGTCCCGTGGTCCATAAAAAAGTATTCTTCTACTTCCGCGCCGGGATGAATGTCTATTCCTGTTTTGCTGTGGGACATTTCCGAAATGATTCTTGGGATAAGAGGAACTCCAAGTTTGTAAAGGGCGTGGGCAATTCTGTGGTTTGTGAGAGCATAAATGCTCGGATAGCAAAATATCGTTTCGCCTCTGCTCTTTGCCGCAGGGTCGCCGATATAAGCCGCTTCAACATCGGTTGCAAGAATTCTTCTTATTTCAGGCAGTTGCGAAATAAACTTTAAAGCCATCTCTTTTGAAACAAAAAGACATTTTTCACAGTCGCTTTTCTGCCCCGCCCCGCATTCAAAACACATTCCTCTCAAAATCTGTTCTGCAAGAATTTTGAAAGACTTGTCCAGCATTGAGCCAATGTAATATTTCAGAGTTTCTGGCTTAACTTCAGATTCCCCGAAATAGCCCGGAAAAATGACCGCCCTCAAATTTTCAACAAGTTCAGAAAGAGCCTCAACAGAGGGCATCGGCGCGTCGTGATTGCTTCTATGGATAACTCTTTCGTAAGATTTTGCGCCGCTTAACTCATCAATTGTTTTTTGAAGGATTTTTTCAGGAATTCCATTTTTGGCTTCGTTTTTCTTCTTGCTCATCTTCTTCTCCCTCTGATTTAATAAACAATAGTTTTATTCGTTTTATTTAATTTTGTCAAATTTGCAAAAGCAAAAATTTCATTTTATTGCTGTTTTTCCTTATGTGAAAGCATTAAAATTGTCAAACTTGACAATTTTTTAAAAAGATATTATATTGTTGGCAGGAGGTTTTTATGGATATCGGCAGGAAAATAGTTATGATAAGGAAAAACAAGGGTATTTCTCAAAAAAAACTTGCCCAGATGTTAAATTGGGACCCTTCAAATCTTGTAAGAATTGAAAAGGGAAGGGTTATTCCCTCTTTAAAAAGCATTGAAGAAATCGCAGAAAAACTTGAAGTTCCTCCGTCTTATCTTATTGACAATAATGGCTTTCCGCCAAAAATTCCCGTTGTCTCATTCGCTTCGGCAGGCGAAGCAGTTAATTTCACAGATCAGGGCTATCCACAAGGCGGAGGAATGTATTTTATTGACAGACCTGCCAATTTTTCAGACCCAAACGGGTTCGGCATAGAGGTTTCCGGCGACAGTATGGTTCCGAAGTATGAGGACGGTCAGGTCGTTTTGGTTGACACAAGAAAATGTCCTCAAAGCGGAGATTACGCAGTTGTTGGGCTTATGAATGGAGACAAATACATAAAAAGATACAGAGAAGCGCAGGGAGTTGTCATTCTTGAATCTGTCAATCCCCTTTACGAGCCGATAGTGGTTCAAAAGGATGAAATAAGATTCGCATATAAAATTGTTTGGGTAAAAGAAAGGTGAATATGGCACAGAGAATTAAAATAGGTGTAGCGGGCTGGTCTTATCCCGACTGGAAGGCGATAGTCTATCCCAAAAAAGCGGGAAGGAATTTTCATCCGCTTCCATACCTTGCAGAAGTTTTTGACCTTATTGAAATAGATACAACTTTTTACAGGATCCCAGACCCGATAACAGTTGGAGAATGGGCGAGCAGGACATCCGACTTCAAGGAATTTAAGTTTTCTGTAAAACTTTTTGAGGGTTTCACACACACAAGAAAGGCGTCTTTGATTGAAGAGAGAAATTTCAAAAGGGCTGTTGAACCGCTTCTCAAAATGGAGAAATTTTTCGCTCTTCTTGTTCAACTGCCCTGGTCTTTCCGTAACATACCCGAAAACAGAAGGGTTCTGGACGACATCCTGAAAAGGTTTTCAGATTATCCGAAAGCGGTTGAATTGAGGCACAGCAGTTGGGTAAGCGTTGATGTTCTCTCTTTTTTGAGGGAACGAGGCGCTTCTTTCTGCAACATCGACCAGCCCGTTTTCGCACATTCTACGGGGATGACTGCGGCGGCGGGAGAAAAAATATCCTACTTCAGATTTCACGGAAGAAACTCCGCCTCTTGGTTCAAAGAAGGCGTTGGAAGAAACGAAAGATACAATTATCTTTATTCAGTTGAAGAACTTGCGCCTTGGATTGACGCAGTCAAAGACGCATCTACAATTTCAGCCGAAACCGGCGTTGTTTTTAACAATCACTTCAGAGGTCAAGCGGTTGTCAACGCTATGGAGTTTCTTCACAATATCAAAAAAAAGAAAATAAAGGTTTTTGACGAATTGCTACCGCACTATCCTCAACTTGAGGAGATAACATCAAAGCCCGTTCAAAAAAGTCTCTTCGCCGCAGAGCCGCCATCTTTGTATGAAGAAGGATGATATATGGATTTTTTCCCGCTTTTTCGCTCTTTCTACACATTCTATTCGGGGATTTTTTCTCCTGCAAAAATTGTGGAAACGGCGAAAAAATGCGGGATTAACTCCCCTGTCCTCGCTGACAGAGACGGAATTTACGGGGCAATAAAATTTTACAAAAAAGCAAAAGAGAGCAAATTAAACCCTTTAATCGGTGCTGAGATAACTCATACTACAAAGGACTGCTCCATTTTTCTTGTTGCAAAAAATATTGAAGGATACTCTTCCATCGCCAAATTGATCACAAGAAGGAAACTGCACACTTCAGAGTTTGACCTTGAAAAAGAAACAGCCCTGGAATGCCAAAGCGAAAATCTTTTTGCGCTCTGCTCAAACCCTGAAACAATCTATCTTCTCCTTAAGAATGGCGCTCAAAAAAATTCCGTTTTCATAAGGTTTTCCGGAAGCGAAAAAGATGACGAAAATGGTTTTAAATCCTCATCAATTTTTGATTTAAGGCGGGTTTTCGCCCCGCTTCTCGCCTTTGAAAAAGCAACCGATTTTTTAACACACAAAATTTTGAAGGCGGTAAAGCATTCGCCTCCTGAAATGTTTTTAGAATCACTCGCCCCTCCAAATGCTTATTCTGTCAAAAAATATGATGTTAAGGGAGAATTTGAGGAACTTGCGCAATGCAATATTGAAATTCCCCTCGGGAAGTTTTTTCTTCCAATTCAGGCGGGAAACGGAGAGAACGCAAAAGAAAAACTTAAAAAACTTGCATTCACCGGTCTTGCAAAAAGGATAAAAAGAATAACTCCAAATTATGTAAAAAGACTTTCTTCAGAACTTGAAACTATTTTCAAACTTGGCTTTGAGGGCTATTTTCTCCTTGTTCATCAAATCGCGCAGTTTGCAAGCGAAATGAATTTTTTTTATCTCGGAAGAGGTTCTGGGGCGTCAAGTCTTGTTTCTTACTGCCTATTTCTCACGCATGTTGACCCAGTGAAGCACAATTTATATTTTGAAAGGTTTTTAAATCCAGAAAGAAAGAACCTGCCCGATATAGACCTTGATTTCTCTTCTGTTGACAGGGATTTCCTTATTGATAAAGTCATAAGTTTTTACGGAGAAGAATACTGCTCAATGATTTCTACGCACAACACATTTTCGGCAAGGTCTGCTTTCAGAGAAATAGCAAAAGCGTTTTCAATACCGGAAGAGGAAATATCTGAAGTGGCGAGAGTTTTGCCACATGCAAGTTTTGAGCGTCTTGAAAAAGCGATAAAATTGAAGCCGGAAGCAAAAAAAATAAATTTTAAAGAGCCGCCCTGGAGAGATGTCCTTAAAATTGCAAGAAGAGTTGACGGATTTCCCCGCCACCTTTCCGTTCATTGCGGCGGGCTCGTCATCTCTCCCTTCCCCCTTTCAAAAAGAACCGCTCTTGAACGCTCCGCAAAGGGAATTCCGATAACGCAGTTTGATATGTTTGATGTTGAAGATCTTGGGCTTGTAAAAATAGACCTGCTCGGCAACAGGTCTCTCGCCCTTTTGACAGAAGCGGTCGCCACGATAAGAGAGGAAACAGGAGAAACTCCGCCTATTTTTCCGCCGGAAACAACTTTTGAAGACAAAAAGACTGTCGAGATGATTTCTTCTGGAAAGACGATGGGCTGTTTTTACATAGAATCGCCGGGAATGAGACAACTCCTCCAAAGACTTAACACAAGAACTTTTGAGGAACTTACGGCGGCGTCTTCAATTATCCGCCCCGGCGTCGCCGAATCGGGAATGATGGAAACATACATAAAACGAGCGAGGGGAGAAGAAGAGACAAAATATCTCCACCCCAAATTAAAGGAGATTCTCTCCGAAACTTACGGAGTAATGGTTTATCAGGAAGATGTCTTGAAAGTTGTAAGCGAATTTATAGGGCTTTCTTTGAGCGAAGGTGATTTGATAAGAAGGGCAATGAGCGGCAAATACAGGTGCGCGGGGGAAATGGAAAAACTTAACAGAAAGTTTTTTGAAAAAGGAAGAGAGAAAGGGGTAAGCGAAATTGTTCTTTCTGAATTGTGGGAACAGATAAGGTCTTTTGCGGGATACGCTTTTTGCAAAGCGCACTCGGCTTCTTTTGCCCAACTCTCTTTCCAATGCACATATCTCAAGGCGCATTACAAGGCGCATTTCTTCTCCGCTTTGATAAATAACTGCGGCGGTTTTTACCCCACATCCGCATACATTGAAGAAGCAAGAAGAAACGGGCTAAAAATTCTCTCCCCCGATGTCAACCTTTCTGAAGAAAATTTTCGAGGAAGAGGAAATGAATTGAGGTGCGGATTTTTTACTCTGAAAGGCGTGAAAAGGCATCTTATTGAAAGGCTGTATGAAGAGAGGGGCGAAGGGCCGTTTGTTTCTTTTTCAGATTTTCTTTTAAGGTTGGGCGGCGCCTATTCTACCAAAGAGATTGAGAAACTGATTTTTTCAGGCGCGCTTGACTCTTTTGCTCCCCACAGAGGCGAACTTCTTTATCTGCTCAATATCTCCGGCGGAGACGGAAGAAAAATCAGAGAAATTGAAAAAAAGGGTGTTTTGTTTTCTTACTATCCGCAGAGGGTTCTGCCCTCTCTTAAAGAGGCGATAAAACTTTCTTCGGCTGCGAGAAAAAGTTTTGGCGATAATCGTCCGCTTTCCCTTTCAGAACTTCTTGAGGGCGAAAGGTTTTCTCTCGGATTCTGCGTTACAGCGCACCCTCTTACCCCTTTTCTCCATTGGGCAGAAAGAAACGGGATAACTCTTTCAAAAGACCTTCATAAACAAGAGGGCAAAAAAGTTTCTCTATTCGGG
>JAAZNT010000231.1 GCA_012798145.1 Thermoanaerobaculaceae bacterium
CGATTGTCAGGTTTATTATCTTCCATTTCCTCTAATGAAAGTCCTTAGGAAAATTTGTTCTATTGACAAATTTGGGTTAAAATTATGTTTGAATAAGATGAAGGCTTTAAATGTTTAAGAACGAACCAAAGGGAAGATTTATTTACGCTTTATTGCTTCTTTTAGCAACTCTGTTGCTATGTTTTTCTTTTGGCTTTTCTTCAGATAACTCTATTTGGATTCCTTTGATTTTAGTCGCTTACTTTTTTGCCTGCCGTTTCGATGTTCCCCTTCGCGAATTGGGGCATGTAAACGCTGATCATATCGTTGTTTTCCCGGCAGCAATTCTTTTAAATAATCCCCTTCTAACTGGAATTATCGGTGGAATAGCCTACATTTTTGAAAGAATTTACAGAGAAGGCATAAAGAATCTTAAATTGGGACAGATACTTTCTTTTTTTATTGTGATCATCAACAATACCCTTGCTTCTTTTATCTTACTTAAAGCAGGCGCCTTTAAAGAAAATGTTTCTTTATGGAAAAGTTATCCGCTCTTGCTTCTTGCTCTTGTTGTTTTCGCTTCATTCGGTTTTTTATTACTCGTTTTGGACAGATTGTTTTGTAAAGCATCTTTTAATTTGAAATCATGGCTAAAACATCTTGTTAAATACTCTTTTTTTCTTGTAATGTCCTCCCCATTTCTGGCTCTCTTTCTTCTTGCAATTTCAGAAAAACACCTTCAGTTCATTGTTTTAAGTTTCATTCCTCTTATTTCAAGCATCTGGTTTTTGAGAGTCAACTTCAAACTTGCAGAAAGAAATGATGAGTTAATCCTTTCATATAGAAAACAGGAATTTCTTCAGCAACTTCTTCTTCAAGAAACTGGTTCAATAGATAACCAGAATTTTTTGAAAAACCTTTTGCTTGGATTAAAAGAGTTTGTTAAATGGGATAGAGATTTTTTATATATTTTAAGCCTTGAATTTGAAAAAGAGCCGATAGTGTATTCTTTATCAGAAATGCCACCTGATCCTCATAATGTGATCGCATCAATTGAAAATATCCTTGACCAAGATATTCCGCTTAAGGAGCCACAATTTTCTTCAGGAAAAGATTTTTCCCCTCTCCTCGACACAAAATCAAAGGCGCGACTTATAGTTCCTCTCGCAACTGATGAAATTTCTTTTGGTGTTTTGATCCTTGAAAAATTTGAACCGCCTTTTTTCAGCGATTCTGAAATAAAATTCATCCATTTATCCTTAATTCAAATAGCAAGGTTTATTCAGGACAGAATCCTCAAAGGGCAATTGATGACAACAAATCAGACCCTTTTAAAGCAAACTCATTATCTTTCAGAAATTCTTAAAATATCAAATCTTCTAAAAATTCATCTAAGTTCGCATGAAATACTCGAAGAGGTTGCGAAAGGAATTTCAGAAAGCCTTGGATTTCAAAGGGTTTTAATAAGTCTTTACAGAAAAGAAGACAAAGTTTTTGAGAGATTCGCTCAATCGGGGCTTGAAGAAATTTGGAGTAAAATTTCAGAGGTGAAGCCCCCCGAAAACAATATCCTCCGCCATTTTAAAGAAGAGTATAAAATAGGCAATTGCTATTTTGTGAGAAATGTCCAGCCAACCGCATACACAATAGTTCCCAACAGGAAAAAGAGCGAAGGACAGGATCTATGGCAGCCCGATGATGCTCTTTTTGTTCCCCTTTTAACAAGCGACAATAAACTTCTTGGTGTAATTTCAGTTGACGAGCCAAAAGACTCTAAAATTCCCTCGCTTGAAACTCTTAACGCCCTTGAAATTTTGGCAAACCAGGCAGTTCACGCTCTTGAAAGCGCAGAAATACATTCAGAAGTGAAACACCATGCGGTAGTGGATGGATTGACAAACCTTTACAACCACAGATATTCTCAGGAATCTTTAACAAAACTTCTGAAGCAGAGTATTGTTATGAACTCTCCCTTTTCAATTTTAATGATGGATCTTGACAATTTCAAAGAAATCAATGACACTTACGGACATCTTGCAGGAGACGCAGTATTAAAAAGCATAGGTCAGACACTCATTGAGGTTACCCGTAAAAACGATGTAGCAGCAAGGTATGGCGGAGAAGAGTTTGCAGTGTTACTAAGCGGTTTAGATAAAAATCAGGCAGGGATGGTTGCAGAAAGAATTCGCTCTCTTGTTGAAAAAAGAGTTATTACAGACGAAAGTGTAAATGTTCCGTTGAGAGTTACAATTTCAATAGGAGTGGCTGCATTTCCAGAGCATGCAAAGGAACAGAGAGAACTTTTAAAAATAGCAGACATCGCTTTATACAGGGCTAAACAGGCAGGTAAAAACAGAGTGGCAGAGGGTCCTTGAAAATGGACATCCCAGAAAGGGTTTCAAGATTCACAATCCTCAAGATCCTTGGGAGAGGCGCTTTTGGTATTGTCTATCTTGCGGAAGACCCTAAAATTGGAAGACTTGTGGCTCTCAAAACAATTTCACCAGAACAGGGGCTTACAAAAGAGGAAGAAGCAGATTACAAAGCAAAGATTATGCAGGAAGCACAATCCGCAGGCAAGTTGATCCATCCAAACATTGTGACAATCTTTGATGTTTTTGAATTTCAACAAAACACTTATATCGCTATGGAGTATCTTGACGGACTGCCTCTTGACAAATATCTCCAAAAAAACAAGACCATTCCAGCGGAAACAATTATTGATTTTATGACGCAGTGCCTTGACGGGCTTTCCCACGCCCACAAAAACAAGATCATCCATAGAGATTTGAAGCCGTCTAACATTATGATTGTAAAAGACACTTTGGCAAAAATCACGGACTTCGGTCTTGCCAAAAGAGCAGGAGCGCCCC
Source organism: Thermoanaerobaculaceae bacterium (assembly GCA_012798145.1). Lineage (GTDB taxonomy): Bacteria > Acidobacteriota > UBA4820 > UBA4820 > UBA4820 > UBA4820. The sequence continues at coordinate 2,853 of JAAZNT010000231.1, forward strand.
ATTCGCAGGAGGGCTTCCTTGTGGGAACTCCCCATTATATGTCTCCAGAGCAGATAG
>JAAZNT010000232.1 GCA_012798145.1 Thermoanaerobaculaceae bacterium
CCCAAACCTGAATCGCTTCGGTGTCATTCGGGTCAAAATGGAGTTTTTTGCCAAGAATTGCTCTTATTTCTTCTGTAAGCGCTTTGTTATATTTTGGCTTGTGCGCTTTGTAAATAAGAATTTCTGCATATTTGGCGCCGGTGAGAGCTTTAAATGTTGTTGAAGGGATAAATGCCTGATCCTTATCTCTGCCGTGATAGCTTGAGTCTTGATCCTTAGGAACCAAAACTCCTATAATAGTAAACGGGATAGAAAATACCTTGACCTCTTTTCCGACTGGATTTTCTTTTCCAAACATATCTTCAGCAAGTTCGTTTCCCAAAAAAATCACCTTTTTTCGCTCTATTATGTCAATTTCGTTGATGAATCTTCCGCCCTTTTGTGGAACAAGGTTCCTTAATTCTCCAAAAACAGGCTCAACTCCCGAGCAATCAACCAGAAAAGTTTTACCACCTTTGTCAACTTTGAAATTAGATGTGTATTCAGGAGAAATTGAATTAAGAAGTCTTGACTCTTTTCTGACAAGTTCAATATCCTCGTCGGTCACAAGAATGCTTCTCCCCTTGCCTATTCCTTGAAAGGGAAGAGAAGTTCTTGATGGCCATCCTATTACAATGTTGTCTCCGAGCCCTGCGAAACTTTTTCTCATCTGCTTGTACATTCCATCGCCAAAGGCAAGAAGAAGACTCAGCGAGACAGTTCCCCAAACAATCCCAAAAGTTGTGAGAAATGTCCTCAATTTTTGAGTTTTCAGGTCTAAAACAAGTGGTTTGAAGGCGTCAATTAGAGCAAGCATTTACTTTATTTCCTTTGGAGGTCTTTCAACAACCTTGTCTCCTTCTTTCAATCCTGAAACAACTTCAATGTTAAGCCCATCGGAAAGACCTGTTTTTATTTCTGTTTTCTTTGGCTCTTTTCCCTGCCCCGTTGAAACTTCCACAAACGCTTTCTTCCCGCCATACTCAAAAGAGACAAGCCGTTCCGGAACGACAAGGATATTCTCCTTTTGTTCAATTATTAGTTCGGCGTTTGAGGAGTAGCCCGCTCTCAAGACAAAATTGTTTTTTTGCTTAATTTCAATTTCAACATCAAAGAGCGTCGAGCCCTCTTTTTGTTTCGCCTGAGGGGAAATTTTAGTCAATGTCCCTTCAAGAAAATCATCGGGCATCGCCCCGACAATTATTCTTGCTTTCATTCCCTCTTTCAGTTTTCCGACATCTATTTCATCAACCGTCCCCTTAAAAATCAAATCTGACATATCAGCTAAAGTGGCAAGTTCAGTCCCCGCCTGATAAGAAGTCAAAGGAACAACCGGATCTCCCGGGTTGACAGAGCGGGTTAAAATACACCCGGGCGCTGGCGCTTTGATGGTGTTTTCAATCTTTCCATTTGAACTTGCCACCCTTCCTTTGAGCGTAAGTTCTTTAGTTTCCCTTGCTCTGCTCAGATTTGATTGGGCGACTTCAAACGCTTCTTTTGCCGCATCTTTTTCGCTTTCTGAAACAACTCCCTCTTTGCTAAGAGAAATCGCCCTTTCGTAATCTGATTTTGCTTTTTGGTAAGAAGCAACGGCGGATTCATAATTCTTGTCAACTTCAATGAGTTCCTGCGGTGTGGGGTCTGGGGCTATTTCAAAAAGGAGGTCGCCTGCCTTTACATTGTCTCCAATTTCAATGGCGCACTTTTTGACAATTCCAGAAATTTTTGATTTCACCTGAAATTTAAATCTTGGCTCAATCTGACCTACCGCAAGGGCTTTCTTAACTATTGTTCCCTTTTTTACTTCAACAAGCGTCAGGTTTTCTTTGTTGTTTTTCTTCAAGAAAAATGTGTAGATTAATAAAAGAATGACGCTGAATACACCAATCCACAAAACTATTTTTAGGAGTCTCTTCACTTTTTCCTCCTTGAAATTCAAATACTTGCCTAAGGTTTCAGATACGATAATTTTTAAAAAAAGTTTTTTGCCTTATTAAGAGCGTCTTTTCAATTAGTCAAACAAAAAATCAAGATTATCTCCTGAGATAAAATCTTGCGGGGG
>JAAZNT010000233.1 GCA_012798145.1 Thermoanaerobaculaceae bacterium
ATATTTATTCTATTGACAAATTTGGGATAATATCACAAGGATTTTTAAGGTTTAAGAGCCATATTTTTGATTTTCTTAAACCTTTTCTTTATATTGTCTTTCTTTTAGAATATTATATTTAAATGAGCGCCACGGATTTTTTTATTGGATATACAACCCCTATTTGGATAGTAGTTTTCGCGATATTTTTTTATAAAATGGGATTGATGGAATATAAAAGAGGATTCCTCCCTTGTGCTTTTTCAATTTTTGTTTCTCTTATATCTGTTTTTTTCTTTAGATTCGGGCTTAAGGGGTTGTTAATTTGCCAAGTATTGCTCTATTGCTGTTTTTGGGGATATAACATTTTTAAAGAAGAAAAACCACCATCACTTTCAAATCTAAAAAAAATGTGGAAAAGTAACAAAAAGGATTAGCAGTAATTTTTTCTATTTTCCTGTTTTATTGAAATCTATCTTTTATTTTTATAAAATTGCTTATAGGCTATGTCAGGCATAAAGCCATCCCAGCCGGAAGGAGATTGGTTTATGCCTGTTGATTTATCAAATAGTTGTCTTCTAATAATTGATTATCAAAACTTTTTTGCAGAAAAAAAATCAAAAGGATATATTGCTGACAGCCGGAATATAAAACCTTTTCTAAAGCAACTAACAAAATTTTTCCTTGTAAACGATTTGGCTGTTTTCGCAACGCGCCACTTTAATAAGGAAATTCCTTCAGACCCATTTTTCAGGTTTTATGGAAGGGTAATTTTAAAAGGAAGCTTCTTTTTCAAACTTTCGAAACCCATTTCCCAAATAAAAGGCATCAAAGCAATAGACAAATCAACATATTCTCCATTTTACCACTCTGTTTTTGAAAACGAATTGAAGAGAAAAAAGATAAAAAACATTTACATCGCAGGTCTAATTCTTGAAAAATGCGTTTTGGCAACAGCTTTTGACGCTTTTCAAAGGGGATTTAATGTTTTTGTAATAAGAGAGTGCGTCGCCTCAAGAAATAAAAAAAATGAAAAAGTGATTTTTGAACTGATAGAAAAAAGTTGCGCAAAGGTTGTTTCACTTGAGGAAGTTTATGATTTTTGATTTGATTGTTGTTGGTGGAGGTCCTGCGGGAATTTCCTGCGCTAACGAAGCAAAAAGACTTGGTCTTAATGTTGTGTTGATTGAAAAAAATCAGTTGGGGGGAAGCGTCAGATACGCAAGAAAAATTGAGAATTTTCCGCCTTTTCCCTCTATATCGGGGAAAGCGCTTTTTAAGCACTTTCAAAAGTTTGTTGAAAAATCAAATATCTTTGTAATTTTTGAGGATGTAGAAGAAATATCTATTTTCGGTAATCTATTACAAACAAGAAATAAGAGTGGAAATAATATCAAAGGCAAATCGGTTTTTATCGCGACAGGACAGGTTGATATCATTCCAGAAGAATATTCTTCTTTTGGAGATCTAATAAGAAAAAGTGAAGACATCTTATCGGAAAATCTCGCCAACAAAAAGGTTGTTGTTTACGGCGGTGGTGATGTCGCTTTTGATTTGGCTTTATCTATGCTTGATGCAAAAGCCAAAACTATGATAGTTTGCAGGAGTGAAATAAAAGCAAAACCTCTACTTCTTCAAGAAGCAACTGAACGAAAAATAAAAATATTGAAAAAAAGCACAATTAAAGAAATAAAAAAAATCAAAGGCAAGAAAGTTGTTGTTATAAATGAAAGTTTTAAAGTAAAAGAAATAGTGTGCGATGAAATTTTTTTTGCAACAGGAAAAAAGCCTCTATTTCCAATTTTAAACTTGCCTATTCAAATAGAAAATTTTGATCATTCAACATTGCAAAATCTTTCAAAAATGGGAGTTTTTCTTGGAGGGGACCTGATTAGAGGAAAAAACAGAAATATCGCTGTTGCAATTGGAGACGGAGTTAAAGCGGCGTTTGATGCCAAAAATTTTTTGAAAGGGAGGAAGAATGGTTTACTTTGATGTCGTTGAAAAAAAGGGAAACAGGGATGTCGCATTTGTCTACCTTCTGAAATCCACAAAAGATAAAGATGTTTTGATTGAATGTGTTGAATCACTTGATCCCCCATTTCCTCCAAGTGAAAAATGGGTAATAACGCTTTCGAGCCAGAAAGGATGTCCCGCAGGGTGTGTTTTCTGTGACGCCTCTTACTATTTCAAAGGCAATCTTTCAAAAGAAGAACTCTTTGAACAACTAAATTTGATTTTGGAAAATCACAAAAACGATGAATACCCTAAATCTAAAAAGATCAAACTTCATCTTGCAAGAATGGGAGAACCTTCTTTTAACGACAATGTTCTTGCTTTTCTTAGCGAAGTCGGCAAAAATTTCCAAGAAATAAATTTTATTCCTTCTATCGCCACTATTGCCCCGCGGGGAAGAGAGGATTGGTTTTACAAACTGAAAGAGATAAAAGATAATTTTTTCTCTCAAGGAAGATTTCAACTTCAGTTCTCTTTGAACACAACAGACGAAAATGAGAGAGAAAAAATTATGCCAGTGAAGAAATGGTCTTTTTCTGATATTTCAAAGTTCGGAGATTTTTGGCTAAAAGAAAATGACAGGCTGATAACTTTGAATTTTGCGCTTGGCAAAAAAGCAGTTTTTTAAGGACAAAATATCTGTGAACTTTTTACTCCAGAAAAATTTTTAATAAAAATCACCCCCTTAAATCCAAGCGCCAAAAGGCCAAAAAACATTTCTTTGCTAAATTATGACGGCACAATACCAGAAAAATTAAACAAAGAAATTGATTTCCTTCAAAAAAGCGGCTTCAAAGTAATTGTTTCGATAGGAAGCAAAAAGGAAATTGAAATTGGCTCCAACTGTGGACAGATCGCTTTTTCTAACTCAAAAGTGTTGTATAATTGAATCTGGAGATAGTAATGAAAAGAGTTCTAACTATTGCGGGTTCGGACTGCAGCGGCGGAGCAGGCATTCAGGCGGATTTAAAAACTTTCACTGCTTTCAAAGTATTCGGAACTTCGGCGATCACCGCGGTGGTGGCAGAAAACACAGTTGGAGTTCAGGGGATTTTCCCTGTCCCACCCGATTTTGTTGGTATTCAAATAGAAAGTGTTTTGACAGACATCGGGACAGACGCCGTCAAAATTGGTATGCTTTTTGATTCAGAAACGATTGAAGCTGTTTACGGAGAACTAAGAATATTTAATCCTCCTCATATAGTCATTGATCCCGTTATGATTGCAAAAAATGGCGACGAACTTTTAAAAAAAGAGGCAAGAAAAATTCTCGTTGAGAAGTTATTCCCCCTAAGCGAAATAGTGACTCCAAATATTAATGAGGCTGAGGCTATAAGCGGTTTAAAAATAGATTGTGAAAAGAACCTTTTCAACGCTCTTCATAAAATAAGCGCTATGGGTCCGAAAAATGTTCTCATCAAAGGAGGGCACTACGGAAAGGAAGCGGTTGATTTTTTCTTTGATGGAAAAGAGATAACAGAAATATTTGGCAAAAGAATAGAAACTAAAAATACACATGGAACCGGTTGCACATATTCATCAGCAATTGCCTCTCTTCTTGCCTTAGGCCACAATCCTTTGGAATCGGTTGAATTGGCAAAAAAATATATTCAAAAGGCGATTGAGACAGCGCCCAATTTAGGCAGAGGTTATGGTCCGGTGAATCATTTTGCGAAATGAATCTATATTTGTCATAAAAAACCTTTAACAAGCGATTAGAGATTGGTTAGGGGAAATGGAAGATAAGTGCACATAGGCGCTGGGGGGTGAGATGCAAGGAAGACGAGGGTGGGCAAACCGGAGGTGAACTTATGTTCATTGAGGATTTGACCCCCGAAGTCTGACGCAGCAGATTACCCCCCACCGCCGGTGCA
>JAAZNT010000234.1 GCA_012798145.1 Thermoanaerobaculaceae bacterium
GTCAAACCACCTCAAAAGTGCCTCAAATCCGACGAGTTTGTCTGCACCCTCATAAATTGGCTGAAAATAAAGGGCTAATTCATTTCTCTCAATTGCGCCAAAGAGTCGGTTTCTCATATCTATTTTTTCTTTTGCTTCTTCGCTCATTTCCTGCCGATAGAATTGATAAGTCGAGCCTCCTTCCGCTTTAGCCCTGAACATAGCCATATCTGCGTTTTTCAAAAGAGTTTCAAGGTCTTCGCCATCATGGGGAAAGATACAGATTCCAATTGAAAGAGAAATGTGGAATTCTTTGCCAGCAAAAGCGAATGGTTCATCAAAAGCGTCAAGAATTCTTGAAGCGACCTGCTCTGCTTCCTGAGGAGATGAGTTTTTCAAAATTATTGTGAACTCGTCGCTGCCTATTCTTGCTACGCTTGTTCCTTCTTCAACAACAGAAAATAATCTTGAACCAGCCGCTCTTAAAATTTTATCTCCTATGATATGCCCTTCTGTGTCGTTAAGTTCCTTGAACCTGTCAATGTCAAGAAACAGAACTGCAATGCTTTTGCCTCTTTCCTCACATTCTTCCATGCTTTTCAAAAGGTTCTCATGAAAAGCCCATCTGTTTTCAAGTCCTGTGAGATAGTCGTGGTGGGCAAGGTATTTGAGATTTTCCTGCGCCTGAACTATTTGAGTTATGTCAAATCCAGTGGCGATGACGACAATTTCCCCTTCCATCTGAGAAACCCCGCCTTTTAGGGAAATCCATTTTTCCTCGCCCGTTTTTGTAAGTATTCTTAAATTTGAAAAATTGAAAGAACCGCCCTTTTTCATTTGTCTTGAAAATTCTTGATTTATCTCAACATAATCGTCGGGGTGTATCAAGTCCCACAACTGAAGAGCCATCAATTCTTTCTTTGTGTAACCTGTCAATGCTTCGGCAGCGGCGTTTGAGTAGATTATCCACTGCCCTTTGAACATAAAAATTGCGGCGCTGGTTGTTTCAGCCAAAGTTCTAAATCTCTCTTCCGATTCTTTAAGAAAAAATTCAGCCTCTTTTCTTGAAGAAACATCAAATGCTGTTACCAATGTTGCGTTGCCGCCTTCATATTTAATTATTGAGACTGTAAGTTGAAGCCACAGTTCTTTACCAGTTTTTGTTATCGCAACAACTTCATAACTTGTGGGAATATCAGTTGCGCCTTTTTGCCTTGCTTCATATCTGTTTCTTACCCACCCTTTATAGTCGTCTCTCAAAAATTCCCAGTATTTTTTGTTGTATATTTCGTTTTCATCGTATCCAAGCAAAGCTATTGCGGACTGGTTTATGTACTTCACATCTTCGTTTTGAATAATCATTATTCCAGCACTTGTTGATTCGGCAAGAGACCTTAATCTTTCCTCGCTTTCTTTCAGCGCCTCAAGTGTCCTCTTTTTTTCAATAGCAAAAGCGATTTGCCCTGAAACGAAACTTAAAAGATCAACTTCTTTTTGTCCATATCTTTTTTGCTGGGAATAGCTTTGAACAACAATTGCCCCTATCGGCACCCCGTTTGACAAAAGGGGAACTCCAAGCCAATCAATACTTGGGGCTCCTTCAATGACAACTTCTCCCTGTGAGAAAAGTTCTTCAAACTTTTGGGGGTCAACAAGAAGTGGCTTCCCTGTTCTCAAAACATAGGATGTCAAATTTTTTCCGAGAGGTTCTGGACCCGGCTGTTCATCATATTCGTCGATGAAATATGGAAATTCAATAATATTTGTCTTGGGGTCGAAAAGTGCGATATAAAAATTTCTTGCATCAATCAATTGAGAAATTGTCTGGTGAATTGAGGAGAAAAGCTCAGAAAGCGTTTCCGAAACTACAGCGCTTGAAGCGATACGATAAGTAGCCAAAAGAAGTTTATCAGAGTTTTTTTCTCGCAAAATATCTTTTTCAATAACCGCTACGCAAGCTCCATTTCCAGAACATTGAAGCTTCTTTAGGTTCACTTCTTTTAAATAGTGTCCTGAAACTATGCCTTGACTAAAATCAAGTGCTACATTCTCATTTATCCCTGTCTTTAGAACATTATTTAAAGTATTCTTAAATTTTGCTTTATTTTCTTCATCAAAAAGCAACTCTTCATATAATTTGTTTTTTAACTCTTTTCCTTGAAGGTTGTGGGTAATGGCCCATTTTTCGTTGGCTGAAATTATTCTACCCTCCTCGTTAAGGAAAACTATTCCATCCTCAAAAAGAGCGCTGAAGGCATCTATTGCACAGCCAATATCAATTTTGGAGTTTTCAGCCAAGTATTCCCTCTTTCTTAATTGTCGCTTCCGTTTCGCCCATTTTTGTTTCCCGCCGCAAAGAAAAACTTTGCGAGATAATTATACTATTTAATCAAAACTCTTTCAACGCTAACTCTGCTTAAGGATGCTCTGTTCAAGTTCCTCCAATAAAATTTTTACCTCTTTCATCTTTTTTGAGCCAATTTTCTGCTGTGCGGGTTCTTCTTCTTTGGCTTTAGCTTCCTGCTTTTCTTTAGGGATTTTTTCTGAACTATTATCTTTCTTCCCTTTTTCCATTTTTTCAGAAAGTCTAACTATTTGATTCTTCAATTCTTCTTTCTGCTGTTTAACAAGATATGGGCCCATTATTTCATTTGATATTGTTTTTAATGCTTTTTTCAACTTTGACAAAGGCAATAAATCAATTTCTACTTCCAATTTGTTCAAAGAGGCTTTGATTTCTTCAAATTTTATTTTCGCCACATTTTTGAGCCATTTATCGGCTTCTTTAATTGTCTTTGCTATTTCCTTTTCAAGATTCTCTTCATAAACCAATTTCTTTTTCAAGCGAAATATTATAAAAGATTTCTCGGGAGTGTCGGGAAGAGCAGAAATGTCGCCTTTGCTCACAAGTTTGAGCTGCTCTAATGAAAAAAGAAGTGTTTCAACTTCGTATGGCTCTGCTGCCTCTTTTGCTATAATCTCTTTCACCTCTTCTAAGAGGGAAATAATTTCTTTTGAAGTTTTTTCAAAGACTCTTTTCTCAACCTCTTTTTCCTTTGCCTGCCTCTCTTTGACTTTTTCTCTAACTTCCTGAAAAAGAATCCACAACCTCCTCCTTTCAGACTTTTCAAGAGGAGTTATCTTCTTAAATATAGAATGGATTCCTTCGCTCTTTCGCCAAAAATCTTTGTAATTTAAATCTTCTTTTACGCCTAACATTTTTAATTCAACAATTTCTTTTTGCAAAGATTCAGCGTTTGCATCAGATAGTTGCTTTATCTGTTCCCTTGAGAGTTTAATTTTCTTTTCTTCCATATCAATCCCTATAATCTCTTTACAAACTAAATCAGTATATCATATTTATAACCTTCTATGTCAAACCTATTGATTACTCACACTTACCTTTAAAAGATAAGTTTTATATGTTATTCTTTATGAATTGGAGGGATTTTTATGAGAGATGTTGAATTTGGAATAATAGGCGGCTCAGGTTTTTACAATATGCCGCATTTCAAAAAGAGAGAAGAGA
>JAAZNT010000235.1 GCA_012798145.1 Thermoanaerobaculaceae bacterium
AATTGAAAAGGGAGACGAAGACAGACTGAAACTCCTTAAAAGGTTTTGGAAACTCTTCGCAAAGACGCTTGAGGAGGCAAAAGCAGAAATGGCTAACATAAGAAAAGAGGGAAAGCCGACAGACGAGAAATGTCCAAAATGCAAAAGCCCGATGATAATAAAGATGGGTCCTTTCGGTCCTTTTCTCGCCTGCTCCAATTATCCAAAATGTAAAAAAACTATGCCTCTTCCGGGAGAAGTCAAAAGCGTCAATGCGCCAGAAGAGGAGATGGTTTGCGAAATATGCGGTTCAAAAATGGTTGTCAAGAATGGAAGATACGGTCCTTTCCTTGCCTGCGAACACTATCCCAAATGCAAGGGCAAAAAAACCCTTGTATCTACAAAAAGCGGAGAACTTGTCATCAAAAAAGAGGAACTTCTTGAAGAAAAATGTCCCCAATGCGGAGGAAACCTTGTCAACAGAAGGGGAAAATTCGGTCCATTTGTCTCCTGCTCCAATTATCCTGAATGCAAGTACATCAAAAAGAAAGAGGGAGCCGCTCCAAACAAAGAACTTCCTCCCTGTCCAGAATGCGGAAGCGCCTTGAGAGTGCTTTTCACAAAAAAGAAAAAGCCCTTTTATGGATGCTCAAACTACCCCAAATGCAAGTTTCTCTCTTGGAGCGAGCCGATAGGAGAAAAATGTCCGCAGTGCGGAAACAAATATATGATAAAAAAATATAAGGATAAAAAAGCGTTCAAAGCGTGCCCCAAAGACGGCTGCGGATATCTTGAAGAGATAACATAAATTGCGCTGAAGCGGGCTTTTAAATTAAGAGCGCTGAGAAGGATAACTCGCTACTACTGCGTTTTAAGTTGAAAAATTACTCCCGCTCTCTACTGAGAGGCGAGGGAGAATATTTCCTCCCATTTCAGGGGAGGACAAAGGAGGGGTTACCACCAATCTTCCCTTAAGAAATTTGATAAAACGCTGACATTTGGCGTTGCTTTGCGGAGAATCTTTCAACCTTTGCCTATTTTCTTTTCATTATAGAAACTATTCTTTTCACAAAAGAAACCATTCTTTTCTTTGAAGAAGACCTTCTTTTTATCGAAGAAGATATTCTTTCATTTAAAGAAGCATTTCTTTTGAAGAAAGAAGCATTTCTTTTGAAGAAAGAAGACATTCTTTTGAAGAAAGAAGACATTCTTTTGAAGAAAGAAGCTATTCTTTTCACTAAAGAAGCCATTCTTTTCATTATAGAAGCCATTCTTTTCTTAATAGAAGTATTTCTTTTTACTAAAGAAGATGTTCTTCTCAATTTAGAAAGCATTCTTTTCAACTTTACAGATATTCTTTGAATTTTAGCGGAAATTCTTTTCAATTCTGCAAACATATTTCTGTCTTTGGAAGAGCCGACGAAGTTCTACAGCAAGCGGACAGAAAAGAAAATTTTTGTATAGAAGTTGAAACCTCACCCCGCCCTCTCCTAAGAGGCGAGGGGGAAATTTTCCTCCCATTTCAGGGGAGGACAAAGGAGGGGTTTCCTTAAGAGGAAGACTACTTTGCTTGTCATCGCTTTGAAGAAAATCTCGCAGTGACTGAATTTTTTAGCGGAAACCTCTCCCCTACTCTCCTGCAAGGAGAAAAGAAATTTTGACATATTTAAGATATCAAAATATAATATAAGTCTATGGAAGCAAAAGCGTTTCAAGAAAAAGTGAAAGATACCATTCTTGGAAAGGGAAAGGATTTTCTTATATCTTACGGCGTCTCAAAAGGGCTTAAAAATTTTCAGGCGAAAGATGTTTATGTTTGGCTTTACAATAGAAGAGAATTAAACCCTGACAAATGGAGCACTCTTCCTTTATCTTTCAGGAAACAAATAAAAAGCGACTACGATTTTTCTCTACCCGTGATCAAGCGGGAAAGCCAAAGCGTTGATGGAACTCTAAAACTTCTTATTGAACTAAATGACGGAAACACAATTGAATGCGTCTATATCCCGCAGGGAAAAAGAACAACACTTTGCATCTCGTCTCAAGCGGGGTGTCCCCTTGGGTGTAAATTCTGCCTAACGGGAAAGGGAGGATTTATAAGAAACCTTGAAGTTTCAGAGATAATTTCTCAAATAATGGTTCTTGAGGAAAAGTTTTCTCTTTTCGGCAAATCATACAATATTGTAATTATGGGTATGGGAGAGCCACTTCTCAATTTTTCCAATTTAAAAAATGCGCTTGAAATAATAACAGACGGAGAAGGTCTCGCAATTTCAAGAAGGAGAATAACTGTTTCAACGGTTGGAATAAAGGAAAAATTTGAAGAATACCTTCAAGACCTTAATATGCCCCTTCTTGCTATTTCTCTTCACTCTGCGATTCAGGAGAAAAGGGATAAAATAATTCCTTCAAAATCGGTTCTATCTTTGAAGGATTTGAGGACTCTTCTTCAAAAGAATTCAAGAAGAAACAGAGAACCTGTTTCAATTGAGTATGTTGTTTTAAAAGAGTTTAACGATAGAAAAGAGGATATTGACGCCCTTGTAAAATTCTGCAAGGGGCTGAAAGTTAAGGTTAATCTTATCCATTTTAACGAACATCCTCTTTTGGAGTTCAAAGCGGCGGAAGAAGAAGAAATGGTAAAAATTCAGGATATTCTTTCTGAAAACAGGATTTCAACAACAATAAGGAAATCGAGGGGGAGCGATATTAATGCGGCTTGCGGTCAACTTCTTGATTTTGAAAGGTTGAGAGAAAAGTGAGATTTTCTGCGGTTTTGTTAATGATGTTTTGCCTCTTGTCATTCTGCCAAGTGCGGATTGAAAAAGACTCAAATGGAAATATTTTAATAACAAACTCCGGCAGCGAGGCAAAAAGAGAGCAGAAATCGACTTCAAAAGTCACTTCTCTTCCCCCTTTATCTCAAGAGGAGAAGAGCACAATAAAAAGAAAAGTTCAAAGCGCCTGCATCAGCAAAGGGCTTGATTACAATCTTGTTTGTGCACTGATAGAAACAGAATCTGGATTCAGGCACAATGTAGTTTCAAAGAAGGGCGCTATCGGCTTGATGCAGTTAATACCCGAAACTGCGAAAAGGTTTGGCGCCAAGAATGCTTGGAATCTTGAGGAAAATATTGAAGCGGGAACCTCTTTTCTCTCTTTCTTGTTCGATTTTTTCAATAACAATATACCTCTTGTCCTTGCCGGCTACAATGCGGGCGAGAACGCTGTTCTAAAATATAACAATAAAATCCCACCTTATTCTGAAACTGTAAGGTATGTTTTCAGAATTCTTGAAAAATATGGCAAAGGAGAACTGATTGAAAAAGCAAAAGGGCTTCTCGCTTCACCTTCTGATTACAACAGGTTTTATTTATCACAGAAGAACAAAAAGCCCACCTACCGTGTTCTTTATATGCACATAAAC
>JAAZNT010000236.1 GCA_012798145.1 Thermoanaerobaculaceae bacterium
CACTTGAATTCCGGGGAATGAGTATTCATCATTTGCACTACTGTTCCAATACATTCCGCCAACGATATAAATTTTTGAACCATCGCCATTTGCAGCGATACCAAAATAGGCTGTTTTGTAAGTCATTTCTGTTCCTGAATCCCAACTATTTGTTGAAAGATCAAGTTTAAATATTTTTCCCACAAAGTTGCTTGATGAAGTGGCGCTTGATTTAACTCCTCCGACATAATAAATAGCATTCTTGGAAGAGGAATAAACAGCCCCCCCGTATGCCACTTTTGCGGGAAGTTTCGGTCCGCTTGACCAAGCGTTTGAGGAAGGGTCATATATGTTTACAACATCGGTATATGCCCCTGTGTTTCCCCCCATAACATAGATTTTTCCATTTGCTCCAACGGCTGAATGGCCTCTAATAGCATTTGGCATCGCCGCTTTTGTTGTCCAAGTGTCTGTTGCTGGGTCGTAGCATTCATTTACATTAACCGGGTTTGTGGAAGCGGTTAACTGTCTTCCACCCATAACATAAATTTTTCCGCCCACCTCAACTGCTGTGCAGATATATCTGCCTGTGGGCATATTTGCGCCTTGCGTCCAAGTGTCTGTAGCGATGTCATAAATGTATGTTGTGTTTACCTCGCCATCATTTTCATTACCGCCAAAAACATAGATTTTTCCATTGTAGGCGCAGCTTGCAGACCAGTACATTGATTTAGGAAGCAATGAATGAACGCCAGCCCAAGGATTAGAATTGCCAGCTCCTCCTGAACAAATTCCTTGAGAATTTACAATCCTTGAATTTCCTGCTGGACCATCTCCGACAGCGTTGTAGCCAACTACAAGATACCAATACAAATTTCCCGCTGTTGCGGAAGGGTCGTCAGAAGACAAATCAACTGATGTGTTTGTTCCGAAATATCTTGTGCAAGAGTCAATGTTGTCATTTTGCAAGTTAGGAAGGTCATTTAATGTTCCTCTAAAAAGTTTGTAGCCGGTTGCAGTTGCTTCTCCGGGCCATGAAATTGTTTGTTTATCTTCGCTGAAAATCAATGCTTCTGAATAAGAATTCCCGACTGCAATTTCTGGAGGAGGGGTTGAAGGTTCAATAAGGTTGATTGAAATAGTATCAGAACGTGAATAAGCAGAACAACATCCGTAATAATATGCCCAGCAGGTTATTGTGTGGCTTCCGAGAGGCGTTGAAGTTGCATCCCAAGAAATTGAAAAATTATTGTTGGGCAATTTCACAGTAGAACTTCCTATAAGTGTTCCATTTGGCAGTGGATTATAAGGGTCGCTGTCAAGATAAAAATCTACCTGTTGGGTTGGGTAAGTTGAAACTTCATTGTTCAAATGAGCTATTACAGGTATTGAGGAAGTTCTATATACATCTCCCGAAGGAGGAGAAGTTAGTTGAGGGTTTGACCCCAAATTGAAAACATTAAATGTCCAACTATCTATTCCGCTGGTGTCTTTTAAAGTCTGCAGCCCCAAATCATCTGTCACTCTTAAATATAGTGTATGGAATCCATCGCTTAAGAAATTGGTATCAAATGAAATAAACTGACTATAGTTTTGGTATGCGCCGTCATAAGGAGGAAAAACAGGGTATAAAACCCATGAACCGTCATCAATTTTGTAGGCAATTTGAGTAATATCATCATTAGGAAAAGTGCTATTCGGAACTTCATTATAAAAATAGGCATGGGCATTAACAGTAAAGTTTAAGTATCCGCATACAATCCATTCAGAATTTGAAGGGCAGCCTGCTCCAACTGGTGGGGTATTGCATCCGCTCTCCCAAATCACATTAAAAGTCGGGGGCTTATTTATGGCATAAGTATAATCTGAAAGATAAGTCGCAGTATTGCATCCAGAATCTGTTATTTCAATTACTATCCTTGCAGGATTTA
>JAAZNT010000237.1 GCA_012798145.1 Thermoanaerobaculaceae bacterium
CCAAGGTCCAAATCAAGCGCAGCCCTTGCATTATTCCCAATTTGCGGATGACAATCAAGAGGAAGATGAAATGCAAAAAGATTTATCTCTGAATTTAGAAGAATACTAAGCCTTTTTTTAAGTACCTGTGCGATCGGCTCAACCCCTTTGTTTTTCCAAAATATCCCGTGATGAACAATCACCGCATCACACCCCAACCTTTTCGCTTTTATAAAAGTCTCTTCGCATGCTGAAACGGCAAAACCTACTTTTTCAATTTCTTCCCTTCCTTCAACTTGAAGTCCGTTAAGCGATTCGTCGGGTATTGAATCAGAGTTAAGAAATTTTCTTAAATAGACATCCAATTCGCCTCTTTTCATCCTAATTTTCCTCCTTTGTCATTATTTCTTCAAGAAACATTACTGCTCTTCTAATATGCGGAATAGTTATCGAACCTCCCACTACAAGAGCGATGTCAAACGCTTCAAAAAACTCTTCGTAGTCAGTTTTTAAATTTTTTAACTGAAGAAGGTGATAATTGACACAATCATCGCATCTTAAAACAATTGAAGCAACCAACCCTAAAAGTTCTTTAGTTTTTTTGGGAAGTTTTCCTTCATTATAAACATTCTCGTCAATGTTAAAGAATCTTTTGGTATTCAAAGTTCCTTTTTCAATAATGATCTTGTTCACTTTTTCCCTGAATTCCACAAATTCTTTCAGATTGCTCATTTTAGTCTCCTGTTTCACTCTCAATTTGGTTAATATAGTTATCCTCGCTCTTTATGTTAGACTCCGGCGCGCTTGGTAGTTGCTCTTCAGAAGAAACTTCCGGCGTTAATTCCTTTTCCTCAGGCGCTTTAACTTCAACTTTTTCCGGTTTTTTGTTCAGCAAAATGTATTCAAGACCAACTTTGGCTATCTGCGCTCCAATGTCGCCTCCATGCCCTCCGTGTTCAACCATTATAACAAAGGCAACTTTTGGATCATCCTTCGGCGCAAATCCCGCAAACCATGCATGGTCTCTCACCTCTTTTTCCAGAGAATATGTGTTTTTGCCGGCGCTGCCTTTAATGACTTGCGCTGTCCCTGTTTTGGCGCATATTTCTATCCCTGAAATCTGGGCTTTTCTGCCAGTACCTGATTGGACAACTCTTTTTAATCCCTCTTTGACTATTGAAATTGTCGATGGCGACAACGGCACTTTCATTACAACTTCAGGGTCGCACTCAATCAAATGTGGTTTCATCCTTAACCCATTGTTCGCAATTGTTGCATAAAAAGAGAGAATCTGCATTGGAGTAACCGAAAGATAACCTTGTCCAATTGCAACCGGAAGAGTTTCGCCTGAATACCAAGGACCAAGATTTTTCATTTTTTTCCATTCGGGAGAAGGAAGTATTCCTGTCCTTTCGTCAGGCAGGTCAATTTTTGTGTATGTTCCAAAGCCAAAAAGTTTTCCCCACTTGGCAATAGCGTCAATTCCAATCTTTTCTCCCGCTTTGTAGAAAAAGATGTTGCAGGAATTTTGTATTCCTGTCAGTAAATCCACCGCGCCGTGCCCTCCTTTAGCCCAACAGTGAAAGGGATTTCCACCATATTCCCACACTCCGCCGCAGGAAAAGACAGTAGATGCGGTTAAATCCCCTTCTTCCAGCCCCACTGTTGCAATAAACGGCTTGAATGTCGAGCCTGCGGGATATGTTGCTTGAATTGGACGATTCAATAGAGGCTTGTTTGGATCATTCACAATTTTTTCCCACTCTTCTTTTTTTATGCTTCTGGAAAAAAGATTCGGGTCAACTTCTGGAATGCTGACATAAGATAGTATTTCACCAGTTTTTGGATTCATAAAGACCGCAGAGCCTGTTTCCTCCCCAAAAGCTTCAACTATGTATTTTTGAAGTTCGGTATCAATGCAAAGTTTAATTGTCTTTCCTGATGTCGGCTCCTGCTTCATTTCAATTCCCGGAAGTTTAAGGCGGGGGTCTTCAACTTCTCTACCAAAACTGTTTACTTGAACTCTTTTCCAGCCATTTGTTCCCATCAGTACAGCATTTGCTGTTTTTTCTACTCCAGATTTGCCGACTTCCTGAAAAGGGTCAAGAAGCGGAATTTTCATCTCTTTGGATTCTTTTTCTGTGATCAAGCCAACATAACCAAGAGAGTGACCAAGAAGCGCACCGTTGGGATATGACCTTCTCAATTCCATTTCTACTCTAAATAAAGAAAGCTTATCCCTGTTTACCTCCACTTTTTGAACCCAAGAAGGAGGAATATCTCTTGCAATGACGCCCAAAGTTCTTACAGGGCTTCTTTTAAGAGCGATATCAACATCTTTTCTCGAAAGGTTCAGCCCAAGAATGCGTTTAGCAGCATCTATATTATCTTCTATCTTTCCATCCTTTGTCGTGTCAATAAGGAGACTGAAAGAAACTCTGTTTTGACAGAGAATATTTCCATTTCGGTCAAGGATCATCCCTCTTCTTCCGGGAAGTATTACAGTTCTTGTGAAATTGTTGAAACTTAAAGCGCTATAATAACCGCCCTTTATTATTTGAAGTTCAAAAACTCTTAAAAGGAAAATTGTAATAAAAATTAACAAAGATATTTTTAAGAATCTTATTTTCGGATAGATATCCTCTTGGTGCTTCATTTTCTTAAAACCAGCCGTTCTGATTTTCTGTATAGGAAATCAAATATGATAGTCAGAACAGGAGTAAATATTGCGCCCATAATAAAAGGATTAATAAAAACAGCAAAATCAACCTTACCCAAAAAAAGAACCATCAATAAAAGAGCGGAAACGACAACTGTGATAAACGACAAGATTGAAATTAATCCTATTGGGATGAGCCCTGAAATCACCATTTTATGGCTGAAAAAACCCAAAATATAAGAAGATATTACAAAAGATATTCCATAAATTCCTATATGCTGAAAAAGAAGAAGGTCTGTAATTCCGCCAAGAATTGCTCCCCATATTAAACTTTCAACTCTTGTTTCTTTTAAAGAAAAAACGATAGAAAGACAAAGGAGGGCGTTAGAAAGAAAAAATTTTTCCCCTATAAGAGGAACTAAAAGAATCTGAATAGAGACAGCAACAATGAATAGAA
>JAAZNT010000238.1 GCA_012798145.1 Thermoanaerobaculaceae bacterium
AATAAATAAAGTCATTCTTGTAGGAAATCTTGGACAGGATCCTGAAATTAAATATTCACCACAGGGAACA
The DNA here is from genome assembly GCA_012798145.1 of Thermoanaerobaculaceae bacterium. Classification (GTDB taxonomy): domain Bacteria; phylum Acidobacteriota; class UBA4820; order UBA4820; family UBA4820; genus UBA4820. Next base: position 71 of record JAAZNT010000238.1, read on the forward strand.
GCAATTGCCAATTTCAATATTGCAACTACAGAAAGAAGGAAAGATAAAGATGGCAATTGGGTTGACCATACCGAGTGGCATAGAATTGTAGCATTTGGAAACCTCGCCCAAAACTGCGGCCAGTTTTTAAAAAAGGGACGGCAGGTATATGTGGAAGGGTCAATAGCATCAAGGCAATATAAAGACAAACAGGGACAGGACAGAACTATTTTTGAAATAAGAGCGTCAACGATTCTCTTCCTCGGAAAGAGCGGGGTTGAAAAAGCTACCGACGCAGACATTCCCGTAGAAGAGCAAGAGCCAGCACAACAGGATGATAATATTCCATTTTAAAGTGAATCGATGGAGCAGTCTTTCATAGATTTTTTGACAAGGGAATTGGCAATTTCCGCCTATTTCAGTTTTTGTCTGGCTTTGGTTGTAACATTGATCAAATATCTAATTCCTCCTCTTCCATGTGATATAACAATTCTCATTCTTTCTTTCCTGACAATCCTTAAAAATAAACCTTTCCTGCCTGTTTCGTTTGGAATTGTAGCCGGGGGGACAATCGGGGCTATTCTCGCCTATAGGATGGGATTAAAAGGAAAAGAATTAGAATTTTTTGGCGAAAAAATGAAATCGGCAATAGATAAATTTGAACAGCCGTTCAAAAAATCTTATTTGTTTATTTTAGTTTTCAACAGATTTCTTCCCGGAATAAGACCTTTAATTTTTCCTTTGGCGGGTTTTTATAAGATAAACTTTGCAGCCGTTTTTTTCTCCGCCATAGTTGGAAACATTCTTTTTGCTTTATTCATTTATTTTATAGTTTCAACTGCAGGAAAAGAACTTGCCGAGATAAAAGGACTTTACAGAATTCTTGGCGTTTGGATAGAATTTTTAATCCTTTCTTTCGTGGTGTTTCTTGTCCTTTTTTTATACAGGAAAAAATTTTTCAGCGTCATAAGGAAAAACAAAGATGTCTCCTAACTGCAAAAAATGCGAAGACAGCGGCTTTGTTATTGTGGAAATAGATGGTGTTTCGTATTCAAAGCCCTGCTCCTGCACTGAAACTGAAAGGGCTACGAAGCTTCTTGAGGCTTCTAATGTGCCAGAAAAATACAGGAACTCTTGCGTTTTATCAAGATTCGTGGTTCCCAAAGACAACCCCTCTCTGAAAGAAGCGTATGAAATAGCGATAAAATACGCGGAAGATTATCCGGTTTTTGAAGAAGGAAAGCCAAATGGTTTGCTTTTTATGGGTCCCTGCGGAGTAGGTAAAACCCACCTTGCTGTTGGAATACTCAATGAAATCTTTTTTAAAAAGAGATGTCCCGCAAAATTTGTGGAGTTGGGTGAACTTTATCGCGACATCAAAGCAACCTACGGCTCAACCGACACAACCGAATATGACATTTTATATCCTCTTGCCGCTTCAGAACTTCTTTTAATTGATGAAATGGGATGCGTCAGTTCTACTTGGGCGCAGGAAATACTTCTCTATTTAATATCGCACAGATACAACAGAAATCTCCCTACGATAATAACTACAAATTATCTTGACGAACCGCAAAGCGGAGAAGCGTCTCTTGCAGAAAGAATAGGCGTTAGAACCCGCTCAAGACTTTACGAAATGTGCAGAACAGTCTTAATGTACGGAGAAGATTTCAGAAAAAGAAAAAGGAGATAATTCATTTTGCAACGGAAAGGAATTTACGATAAACTTTCAACTTTATTGGAGCGTTTAGTTTATGGAAGTTGAACTCCTCGTTAGTAAAGACCTCCTTTTCACGAAAATAGCCCTTTTTGAAAACAAGAAACTTGTAGAATATTTTCTTGAACCAAAGCATCACGGTGGAGTGGTTGGAAACATTTTTTTGGGAAAAGTAAATAAAATTCTTCCCGGAGTTGATTGCGCTTTTATAGATATAGGTTTTGACAGCGACGG
>JAAZNT010000239.1 GCA_012798145.1 Thermoanaerobaculaceae bacterium
AACCCCCCTGTCCGAAAAAACAATACCTGCAATTTGAGGAGTCTCTACGATATTCCAATTGTAGGGAATGCCGAAATTCCAAGGTTCAAGCCCTTCGCTCCAATTGTTGACGATGTAGGCTATATCGTCGCCTTTTTTGGCAAAAACAACAAATTCCTTCGTGTAATAAGAGGAGTAATTGTCAACTGAAGAAAAGGGCTTTTGGTCAACCTTCAAAATTCCATTGCTGTCTGTAACACCGGCGTAAAGAACCCTGTTCTGAAAATCTCTTACTTCAATTTCACAACCAGAAACAGGCTCCGCCTTGGAAAGAGATGTGACGAAAACAAGAAAATCGGAAGGACCATACTTTAGCGTAAGCGCAAGGTCTGTAACCTGAATGATTGATTTTTTAGCCCTCCAATAGTAATCGTTATAAATAGGCGCACCATCAATCGGCTCGTCAAGTTCAATTTGAGCAAGAACAATCCCTGTCTTAGAATCGTTGAGATACGGCTTTAGTTCAAGCCCCGCATTGAAAACCTTCTCCGGCTTCAATCCTTTTATTTCTCTTATTTCCCATTTTTGGCTTTTAGTTTCATCTTCTTGTGTATCTTCTCCCTCATCGCTATAATAGTCCAAACCATTTTTGAGAGTTGGTATAACATCCTCTTTCTTCAAGGAAACTATTCTCTGCTTAACTTTTTTAACATTTTTCGCATAAAAAGGAACATTTGTCCCTCTTGCCTTTTCCCAAACACCCTCTCCCTCTCCAAAAGAAACATAAGCAGGAGAAGCGGTAATAGTGAACATCGTATAAGCGGGATACCCAAGAATTTCCCCGTCAACCGCCTTCAGGTTCTCGTCAAGGCGCACCAAATATTTATGGCCAACTTCCGGCTTAAAGCCAATTCTTTTTAAATAGTGATGGGTGCTATGCGAACTTAAATCTGGTGGTTTATTTATCACTGCTTCTTTATTTTCCGTCAGATCAAATATTTTAAGATTCTTGAAAAACTCTTCCTCTGAAACACTTTTGCTAAAAGACAAAACAACATCCTCGCTTGCATAAAACGATGAGCGAACTTCAGAAGAATAATATTCTCCAACTTTATTTAAAAAGAAAGCCCTGTCGCAATCATTAAGATAAACGGCAAATTCTTTGGTTTTCATCTGCAAGCAACCGCCTTCTTGTGCAAATTTGATTTTTATTAAACTTTCAACAGGGGCAATATCGTCTGTTTCAACCAAAAGAAGGTTGTTAGCCGAATAACGACGAATATAATAATTCAAGTCGCTTCTTTCCAAAAATTTCTTGACATCTTCATTTTGCAAATCAAGGATATGAAAATATGTTTCTTCCTCTTTGCGGTTCACCAAAGTATTTACTTTTTTATAATATTTTTCCTCCGCATCCGCCTCCCTCTCATTAACTATTTTCTCAAGTTCCGGCAGAAAATAGTAAGGCGATGGATAAGAATATCTCCTTGGAACAAAAGATAGTTTCAAACATTTTGCGATCTCTTCCCTGTCAATCTCGTAGTTGAAGAAAAGGGCGATGACATAGGGAGACCTTGCATTTTGATTTTTCCTGTAACCTTCAACTCTCACAATTTTCTGGAATGGGGTTGAAAAAGAGAATGTGTAATCATTTTTGAGAACTCCCCCCTCTAAACTTTTCGCTCCCTTTTTTACAGTGATCTTAAATTCAGTTTGTTTTTTTATTTTGTCTCTTGAGGTCGGTTCAATTCTTAGAAGTCTGTCATTGCTCCAATAAATCACAGATTCAAGGGTTGGATCTATTGAAATAAAATCGGGAAGAGAGTTGTCCTTTCCGCTCTCTTTTAAAGTGTCAACCATCTTCTGTGAGAAGAGAATCTGGATTGAATCCAACTGCTCAATATTGTCAAGAGTTCCCTGCGGATTTGCTACAAGAACTTCAAGGTCATCGGCGAACACAAAAATTGAAAAGGCAATCAAAAAGAAAATCACCACAAACCATTTTTTATTCATTTTTTCCTCCTAACCAAGAAATATTTATACTCCTTCCAGATTTCCTTGTCAATAAGATTTAAGTGTAAAAGATGAGGAAATATCAAAACAGGATAACAGGAAAAAGAGGCAAAAAGTTGAACTACAAAGAAACTAAAGCAAGGGTTAGGGGCAAACGGCTTTCCCGACTTATCAAAGATAAAAATGGAAAGCGGGGAAGATTCTTTTCAACGGGGGAAATTCATTTTTCAGTTAAAAATGGGCTTTCCTTAACGAGAAAAGGGCATTCTTTGATGAGGAAAGGGCATTTCTTGATAAGGAAAGGGCATTCCTTAACGAGGAAATGGCATTCCTTGACAAGAAAAGGGCTTTCCTTAACGAGGAAAGGGCTTTCCTTGACAAGGAAAGGGCATTCCTTAACGAGAAAAGGGCATTATTTGACGAGGAAAGGGCTTTCCTTAACGAAGAAAGGGCATTCCTTGACAAGAAAAAAAGGGCATTATTTGACGAGGAAAGGGATTTCCTTAACGAAGAAAGGGCATTCCTTGACGAGAAAAGGGCTTTCTCTACCAAGGAAAGGGCATTTCTTGACAAGAAAAGGGCTTTCTTTAACGAGGAAAGGACATTTTTTATTAAATAATTGCCTTTTCTTCTTAAAAATAACGATTTATTTGATAAAAAATCCCCTTAGAGCAATAAAAAAAGGGATAAAGTTCCTAAATGTTCTTTTCAAACTTTCTTTCATTTCAAAAAGTCCTTTAGATACAAGAAAGGCGAATATAGTAAAACAAGAAACAGAGTTCAACTTTTTCAGAAAAGACAAATGGGGTATAATTTCTTTGCGGAGGATTTTATGGGATATAAGAAATTTGCTGTTCTCATTTTCATTTCCCTGCTAACTTTGGGATGCTGTCTTGATCTTGGCGACAAGGAAAAGAAATTCAAAAAAAGAATCCTCTGCGCCCACAGAGTCAACAACGACAATTCTCTTTATATTTTGAAAAACGGCGCTTTCTGCTGTCCGAAACTTCCTCCTGAAATAAATGACATTACCTCCGCAAAAGCGTTTTATTTTAAGAAAGCGCTGGAAATAGACCCCGAAAGAGTTGACGGCTGGGCTTCTCTCGGACAAACTTACTGGGACGGCTTCAGATTCAAGGAGGCGGCGGAATCTTTCAAAAAAGCGCTTGAACTCTCTCCAAAAACAGTAACATTTATCGTTGCTCTCAATTCTCTTTACAGAATTTTGGGGCAGTTTGATGAATCCCAAAAATATCTTGACCTTCTTGAATCTATTGATTTTCAGGACAAAGAAAAAACAATCTCTTATCTTAAAGGCAAACTCCTTTACGAAAAAAAGGAGTATGATGAGTCGCTGAAAAATCTTGAAAGGGCGAAGGAACTCTTTGAAACAGACAGCCCATCTCATTTCCTGAGCAACACGCCATACACAATAAACGATGTCTATTTTTATCTTGCCCAGATCTATTTAAAGAAAAACGAACTTCAAAAAGCCCATACACATTTCCTTATTTATCTTGAAAAGGAGAGGCACCCCGATTTCGTCGCAATTTATCAAAAGGCGCTTGATGAAACGGCGGGAGAGCAGATTCTTCTTTATGATGATATAGAGGAAAAGTGGGCTAAAACCCGCCAGTAATTTCTTTTTTAATCAAACTTGTGTCATAATTGTTATCTTGTCTGAGCCCGCAATGGGTAAACGAATAGGAGGAGAAAATGATCAATAAGAAACCCAACTTTGTTTGGCATTATTTTGAAGAACTTTCAAAAATTCCAAGACCGAGCGGAATGGAGGAAAAAGCGTCTCAATTTGTTGCTGACATTGCAAAAAAGCACAACCTTCAATACAAAAAAGACAAAGTGGGAAATGTTGTAATTTTGCTTCCCCCTTCAAAAGGTTTTGAGAAAAGCCCGACTGTTATTCTTCAGGGGCATCTTGATATGGTTTGCGAAAAAAACAGCGGAACAAAGCACGATTTCACAAAAGATCCGATCAAACTTAAAGTTCAGGGCGACATTGTGAAAGCGGATGGGACAACTCTGGGAGCAGATAATGGAATCGGAGTCGCTATGGCTCTCGCCCTTATTGACGACAAAGAAGCAAAACACGGCCCTCTTGAACTTCTTTTCACGATTGATGAAGAAAGAGGGCTCAAAGGAGCAAACTCTCTCTCAAAAGATTTTGTAAAGGGCAAAATGCTTATCAATCTTGATACTGAAGAAGAGGGAGCGGTCTACATCGGCTGCGCCGGCGGAACTGATACAGTCTTGACTTTAAATGTTTCAAGAGAAGCGCAAATAAAAGGAAGCGTTTATCTGATAAAGGTGACGGGATTGAGGGGCGGACATTCCGGCTCTGATATCCACGAGGGAAGAGGAAACGCAAACCAGATTTTGGTGAGGGTCTTAAGAACGATTCAAAGCAAAGGAATTGATTACGGGATTCTTTCTATTAAAGGCGGTTCAAAGAGAAACGCAATTCCGAGAGAAGCCTTCGCAACAATTTGCATGGATCCCAAAAATCTTCCCGCAGTTTCACAAATAATTAAAGATCTTAACGCCCTAATGAAAATTGAGTTAAGAAATGTTGATGAAGGAATTAAAATAGAGATAGAGAAAACTCAAAAAGCGGAATTCAAGCCGCTTTCAGAAAGGTCAAAGAAAAAAGCGCTTGATCTTTTATTTTCCATACCTCACGGAGTTATCTCTTACGACAAGGAAATCCCCGGACTCGTTGAAACTTCAACAAACTTTGCGATCATTGAAACAGAAGAAAAGAAAATTTCAATTATCACTTCACAAAGGTCAAACCTCACACCAAGAATGGAGTGGGCTGCCGAAAGGTTGAGAGTTCTTGGCGCACTTGCGGGAGCAAAAGCAACAAGTTCAGGAACTTATCACGGATGGACGCCGAATCTTAAATCAAAACTTCTTCTGCAGGCGAAAAAAACCTACAAGAAACTTACTGGCAAAGAGCCGGTTGCAAAAGCAATACACGCGGGTCTTGAATGCGGGCTTTTCGGTGAAAAATTTGATGGACTTGATATGATCTCTATCGGTCCAACGATCAAGAATGCTCATTCTCCCGATGAAAGCGTTTCAATATCTTCTGTGGATAGAACTTATAAGTTTCTTAAGGAACTTTTGAAAGACCTTGCAAAAGGAAAATAAGCTTCCACTCAGTCCTCTAATATTAATCTGGAAGCGCTGTTGATAAAAATGGGTAATGGAAGTGTTCTTGTAATTCGTCTTTCTTCTATGGGAGACATTATAAGGGCTGTTCCCACGCTGAAATCTCTTAAAGAAAACTTCAACAGGGTTGTCTTTCTTGCGGAAGACAGGTTTTCAGAGATTGCAGAAATGTATCCTTTTTATGACAAGGCAATTTTTTTTCCAAGAAAGAATTTAAATCTTTCAAGTTTCAAGAAATTCATTCTTGAGTTGAGAAGCGAAAAATTTGATTTGACTCTTGACATTCACGGAATCCTTAAATCTGCGGTAATTGCAAAATTGTCGCGTTCTGAAAAAATTGCCGGATATCCAAAAAATTTTTCAAAAGAATTTGCTCATTTTTTTTACAAAGACAAAATCCCCTGCGGAGACGAACTAATTATCTCAAGATACGAAAGATACGAAAAAGCCCTAAAATACTTGGGCATTGAACCAAAAGAGCAGGAAATTTTTTTCCCTCCCAATATTTCAGATGAGGCAAGCATTTTTGCTGAAAATTTTTTGAGGGAAAATAACCTTCAAAAAAATAGATTCGCTTTTCTTTTCGTTGGGGCGAGTAAAAAGCAGAAGTTTAAAAGATGGCCTGTCTTTAGATTTATCAAACTTGCGCAACTTCTTGAAAAAGAGATGAACATAAAAAGTGTTTTTGCTTATGGTCCCGATGAAAGGGATTTGTTTTTAGAATTTGAAAAAGATTTTTTGACACTTCAGCCCTGCGATTTGAAGAAAACTTCAGCGCTAATTTTACAATCTTCTCTTTTTGTTGGGGCAGACACCGGACTGATGCACCTTTCCGCCCTTTCTGGAGTTAATACTGTTGCGGTGATGGGCGCCACAAACCCTCTAATAAACAGACCATACGGAAAAAATTCTGTTGTGGTATTCAAAGAGGGGATCAAAAATGAGTGTTTGGGGGCTTCCTGTTCGCACGACAATTGTATGGCAAAAATAACTGAAAATGATGTTTTTGAAAAAATCAAGCAACTTTTGGAAAGATAAGATGCTTTTTGACACCCACTGCCACCTTGCGATGGATGATTTTAAGAATGACCTTGATGATGTTGTTTTAAGAGCAAAAAAAAGCGGTGTCTTTATGCTGAATGTTGGCACTTCACCAGAAGATTGGCAGAAAAGCGTTGAAATTAAATCCAAATATGAAATCCCGACAGCCCTCGGGTTTTCTCCCCACGACGCAAAATCCCTAAATGAAGAAACTTTTTCTCTTTTTAAAAATCTTTTAAAGAGTGCCAATTCAAGTGGTGTAGGCGAAACAGGTCTTGACTACCACTATTTCATTTCATCAAAAGAAGAGCAAAAAGTAGCTTTTGAGAAACAATTGGAAGTAGCAGAAGAGATGAATCTTCCTTTGATAATCCACTCAAGAGACTCTTTTGATGACACTTTAACCATTCTTAAAAGTGTTAAAGTTCCTGTTGTAATCCACTGCTTTACTTACGGAATTTATGAAGCAGAAGAATTTCTAAAAAACGGCTTTTATATATCGTTTTCCGGAATAGTCACCTTCAAAAATGCTGAGAAAATCAGAGAAGCTGCAAAAATAGTTCCTGATGATAAGATTCTTGTCGAAACAGATTCTCCTTACCTTGCTCCCCTTCCTTTCAGAGGCAAAAGATGTGAACCCACTTTTGTTAAAGAAACAGCCCTTTTGCTTGCGCGATATCTTAATAAAAATGAAACTCTTTTCTGCAAGCAAACTTTCCAAAACGGAATAAAATTTTTTAACCTAACAAAATAAACGGGCGGCAGGAATGGGGGGGTAATTCCGCCGCCCTTGGAGGGACTCGGTTGACATACCACAAAGGGATGCCTATCGAGTTAATAACAATATAATTTCATTTTTTCCAAAATGCAAGAGTCAATACCTATTTGATTTTATCAAGAGCGCTTTTGAGATCATTGATAAGGTCTTCAGCAGATTCACAACCGACTGAAAGTCTTACAAGCCCGTCTGTTATTCCTGCTTTTATCCTTTCTTCTTTCTTTACTCCGGAATGTGTCATAGAAGCGGGGTGCTGAATTAAACTTTCCACGCCTCCAAGAGAGACTGCAAG
>JAAZNT010000240.1 GCA_012798145.1 Thermoanaerobaculaceae bacterium
CGGAAGAAGGGTATTGGAATACAGAATCAATAGGAGAAAGTGATTATCTTCCGATAGACAAGGATAAGGGCTATCACAGGGCTCTTCCTCTTGACCGCTATTTTGAAGTGAGAGAGTCAATAGTTGCTCATATGAAACTTTTGGGAATGGAGTTCAAATATCACCACCACGAAGTTGGAGCTCCTTCGCAACATGAAATAGAGGTTCCTTTGACAGAAATGTTTAAAGCGGCAGAAGATTGTGTTTTGATAAAATATATTGTCAAGAATGTTGCTGCAGAAAATGGGCTTTTTGCGACATTTATGCCGAAACCTCTTCCAAATGATTCTGGTTCGGGGCTCCATTGTCATATACAACTTAGGAAAAACAATAAAAACATTTTTTACAGCAAAACTGGGTATGGGAATTTATCCAAAGAGGCTTTGTATTTCATCGGCGGAATTCTATACCATTGTCCAGCCCTGTGCGCTTTCACAAATCCTTCTGTTAATTCTTTTAAAAGACTTGTTCCGGGATTTGAAGCCCCGACGAACCTTTTCTTTTCAATAGGCAATAGATCCGCAGCGATAAGAATTCCCAAATACTCAATTTCGGAAGGGCAGTTGAGGTTTGAATTTAGAACTCCTGACGCCACCTGCAATCCATTCTTTGCGTTTCCGGCAGTGATAATGGCTGGAATTGACGGGATCAGAAAGAAGGTTGATCCAACTGAAAACGGCTTTGGTCCTTTTGATATGAACATATTTGATCTTCCCGAAAAAGAACTGAAAAAAATCAAATCAATTCCAAAGAATTTTGAAGAAGCATTGATAGCACTTGAAAAAGACTTTGGTTTTCTTCTTGAGGGAGGAGTTTTTTCAGAAAACTTGATAGACGCTTGGATAACCACAAAAAGCAAAGAGATAAGCGCCTTTCGAAAATCTATAGACCCTCTTGAATACAAGTTTTATTTCAACTGCTAAAAAAGGACAAAGACAGTTTTTTTGAAAAATTTGGTTTTGTGTAAAAACTTTGACCTGTTGCTCAAATTGTAGTATAATACAACACTAAGTGGAGGATACTTTTAGTGACAGACAAACTTAAAGAATACGAAGAGAGAAGAAAAAAACTCCTTGTCGGCGGGGGAGAAAAAGCCATAGAATCTCAGCACAAAAAAGGCAAGCTTACCGCAAGAGAAAGAATTAATTTGCTTTTTGACCCTGAAACTTTTGTGGAATTCGGTCTTTATGCAAAACATCGCTGCAAAGAACTTGGAGACAAAGAAATTCCTGCCGACGGGGTCGTTACCGGAAAAGGTGAAATAGGCGGAAGGCCTGTTTTTGCATTTTCACAGGACTTTACTGTTATGGGGGGAACGGTAGGCGAGAGAAACGCTCAAAAAGTTGTTGAGCTGCTTCTTTACGCTTTAAAGTGCGGTATGCCTGTAGTCGGGTTTAACGATTCCGGCGGAGCAAGAATACAAGAGGGCGTTGATTCTCTTTCCGCCTACGGAAAGATTTTTTACCACAATGTTCTTCTTTCGGGAGTTTGTCCTCAAATATCAATAATATGCGGACCCTGTGCTGGAGGAGCGGCTTATTCTCCCGCGCTTACCGATTTTGTAATTCAGGTTGACAAAACCGCGCATATGTTTA
>JAAZNT010000241.1 GCA_012798145.1 Thermoanaerobaculaceae bacterium
GAAACTACTTGATTTCGATGGTGGCGCCTTTTTCCTCAAACTTCTTTTTGATCTGCTCCGCCTCGTCTTTGGAAACGCCTTCCTTAATCGGCTTGGGGGCTCCTTCTACAAGGTCTTTCGCTTCTTTGAGCCCAAGAGCTGTGATCTCGCTGACAACTTTGATGACTTCAATCTTCTTGTCACCAGCGTTCTTTAAAATCACATCAAATTCCGTTTTCTCTTCAGTCGCCGCAGCCTGACCTGCCGCTCCAGCCGCCGCAACCATTACTGGCGCAGCAGCCGCCGCAGAAACTCCCCATTTTTCTTCAAGCATTTTGCTGAGTTCTGCCGCTTCCATTACTGTTAGGGAACTGAGTTGTTCAACTATTTGGTTGAGATCTGCCATTTGATCCTCCTTTTATAAATATGGCTTTAAGGTTTAATTTCCTGTTTTCCGCGTTCACTTATACAAACTGCAACATTTCTTCCGGGCGCTTTAAGGACGCCAATAAGTCTAGACATTGGCGCCTGCAGCATTCCAATTATTTGAGATCTTATCTCGTTGATTCCGGGCAGTTTGGAAAGCACTTCCACTTCGTTCTGTGAAAGGAGGCTTCCATCAACAAACCCGCCCTTGATTTTCAAATTGGGGTTGTCTTTTGCAAAGGTGGTTAAAGTTTTGGCAAGCGGTATCGGATCGTTCTCTGACCACGCTATTGCGGTTGGTCCCTGAAGGAATTGCTCAACCGGCTTTAAAGTGGTGTCCTCAGTTGCTTTTTTCAAAAGGGTGTTTTTCACCACTCTAATTGCGCCCTTTGATTCTTTTATTTTTTCCCTCAACGCGCTTATTTCCTTAACTTTAAGACCTTTATAGTCAACAAAGTAGAAAGATGTGTAGGTTGAAATTACATCCTGCATTTCTTTGATGATTTGCTCTTTTCCTGTCCGATTCACCTTTTACCTCCTTTACTGCTCGCCAACTTCTATCGGCACTGCGGGACTCATCGTTGTTGATAGATAAGCGCTTTTCATATATTTGCCTTTAAGTGATGCAGGGCGCGCTTTGCTTATCGCATCAAGAAGAGTCCTTAAATTCTCTTCAAGTTTATTTTCGTCAAAAGAGATTTTTCCCACTGAACTGTGGATAACGCCCTCTTTGTTTACCCTGAATTCAACTTTTCCGGCTTTAAGTTCTTTTACCGCTTTGCCGATATCAAAAGTCACTGTTCCGAGCTTCGGGTTCGGCATAAGCCCTTTCGGACCAAGCTGTTTTCCAAGTTTCCCCACATCCTTCATCATATCGGGAGTGGCGACAACAGCGTCAAAGTCAAACCATCCGCCCTGAATTTTCTCTATCGCCTCAAGCCCCATCGCATAGTCGGCGCCGGCTTCTTCAGCTTCCTTAATTTTCTCGCCTTGAGCAATCACCAAAACTCTCACTTTTTTTCCCAAGCCGTGAGGAAGAGAAGTTGTTCCTCTTACATTCTGGTCGGCGTATTTAGGGTTGACTCCAAGATTCAGAGCCAGATCAAGAGATTCATCAAACTTTGCGTAATGGATCTTCTTTAAAAGTTGAATTGCCTCTGGAATGGAGTACAATTTTTGCTCAACTTGACTTAATGCGGCTTTGTGTTTTTTGCCTAACTTAGCCATTTTTGTTCTCCTTATAACTATTCAATAACTTCCAAACCCATGCTTCTGGCGGAACCCATAATGGTTTTCTTCGCCGCTTCAATGTCTTTTGTGTTCAGGTCGGGAAGTTTTTTCTTTGCGATCTCTTCAATCTGCTTCATAGTAACTTTTCCCACTTTATTCTTGTTCGGCTCTCCAGAACCTTTAGCAATTCCAGCTGCCTTTTTCAAAAGGTCTCCAGCAGGCGGTGTTTTCATAATGAAACTGAAAGATTTGTCCGCATAAATTGTAATAACGACGGGGATGATAAATCCCTCCTGACCTTTTGTCTTTGAGTTAAAATCCTTGCAGAAAGCCATAATATTGACTCCGTGCTGACCCAAGGCAGGACCGATAGGCGGAGCAGGGTTTGCCGCTCCCGCTGGTATCTGTAATTTAACTTCCGCAACAACTTTCTTAGCCATTTTTATTTCTCCAATCCAAAATTATATTTTTTCAACCTGAAGGAAATTAAGTTCCACAGGCGTTGACCTTCCAAAAATTGTGACCATAACAGTAAGAGTGCCCTTGTCAAAATTGATAGATTCAACAACCCCCTGAAACGAGGCAAAGGGACCATCGTTAATTTTGACCTTTTCTCCCACTTCAAAGACCACCTTAGGTTTGGGCGATTCGCTGCTTTTTGTCATATTACTCATAATCCTGTCAAC
>JAAZNT010000242.1 GCA_012798145.1 Thermoanaerobaculaceae bacterium
CCAAAGACCTTGGATCGCAAAGAATATAATAATCAGTTCCATTTGGATGAATAGGCAGGTTGTGCTGACCACCCCAAGCAGTCGGTTCTGGATCATTGACTTCTGGCAGGATTATGTCTTGCGGTAACGCAACTCCTCCTTCAAGCCCAACTTTTTCAGAATTAATATAAGTGTCGCCATCTGCAGCTGTTCCTGCTCCGGGAGGGATGTTGCTTGGGTTGTTAATTTGATATTCAAGAATATCATTTCGATTTGTATCTTCAATAAGATAGCAATACCACCATTGCCCTCCGCCGCCGCCTGGAGCTTGATCCCTATGAATCCAGACAAAAACCCCTCTTGATCTCTCTCTCGCATAAACCGAGGCGCTTTCTATAAAACTTTGCAGTTGGTTTGCCGCCGCTTCAAGTCTTTGTTTTTTTAATGTGCTGCTGACATTTATTGTGGCTATCACTGCAATAACTCCCAAAATTGCTAAAACGACAAGAACTTCAATCAGCGTAAAACCTTTTTCTTTCTCTCTCACGACGCCAAAAGCCATTTCAACCTCCATCTTTTTATAATGCAATCACCATACCACAATTAATTCATTGATAATAATAAAGTTAGAGTTCTTTCTTTTCTTTTAGTGCAAAAAATTGATACTTTTTGTAACATATCATAACATTTCTTGTTCATATACTTCGCCAAATTTGCTGTAAAACCCTGAAAGTTCCCCAATCGCTCTATACAAAATGTTTTCAAGCCCTTTTGGTGAATAAATCAGCGCCGCCATTTCCCTTGTTTTATCATCAATTTTTGTTTTTAAACTGTCTTTCACAGGAGTCGCAATCGCCTCATCTGCTTCAAGGGTAGCAGTTAAAAGAAGGTCTTCAAGCTCCAAAACCTGCCCGGAGATGTTGAAAACATAAGATTCTCCACTTCTTCCCCTCCTGATTTTGAAGTTTTCGCTTTCCGCTTTTTCAATGTCAATTAGTGAAATCGGAAGACCGCTTTTTAATGAAACAAAATTGAGAGAGTCAACAAAATTGTTGATAAACGGGAAGTTTCCTTCAATAGCAGATTCAATCAAGTATTCGCTTGCCGGCTTGCCCCTTCCGGAGGGTTTATACTTTCCAAACCTGAGCATATTTCTCACCATTTTTTTAATTTCTTCGTTTTTTCCTTCTTTTACTATCTCTTCAATTTCGCTCAAAAGTTTATTTCTGAAGGAATCATCTGTTCTTTCAACTCTGCCCTGCTTAATAAAAATCGCACCGATTTTTATTCCTTCCGCTTCTATTTTAACCTCTCCCATTTTTCTTCCTAAAAAGAGAGACAAAAAAACTATCCCCTTTGTGCTGATTTGGTTTGACCATAATCGTTGATTTGTCAATAAGAGTGAAACTTCTTTTTATTTTTTCTTCAATGTCAATTTCTGCTTTTGAAAAATCTTTGTTTTCCTTAAGAAAATTTTCCACCACATCAACGGTTTCCTCTTTTTCTATTGAGCAAACAGAATAGAGAAGGTAACCGCCTTTTTTAACCGATTCGCCTGCTTTATTAAGCATCTCAAACTGTCTTTTTCCTTCTTTTGCTATTCTCTCCTCGTCAATCTGCCATCTGATTTCGGGGTTTTTCTTCAGCGTTCCCATAGAAGAACAGGGAGCGTCAAGAAGGACAGAATAAAATTTTTCCTTAAAACAGAGCCCGTTCACCAAATCGGAAGCAGTCAAAAATACATTATTTAAGGAATATTTTTCTTTGTTTTCAATCAGTTGGATTAATCTCCCTTTTGAAAAGTCAGAGGAGACAAGAAAAGAATCTTTGGGAAGTCTTTTTGAGATTATTATTGTCTTTGTTCCGGGCGCAGCGCAAAGGTCAAGCGAAAAATTTCTATTTTCAATAGGAAGAGAAAGGGCGGGAATTTGAGAAGCGGGGTCACAAATATAAAACACCCCTTCTTTGAACGCTGCATTTTCAGCGGGATTTCCTTTTTTTACCCAAAATGTAAGATCAAACAATTCATTATCTTCAATTTGCAAATCTTTCAACTTTTCATTTGAGGCGATGAAATCGC
>JAAZNT010000243.1 GCA_012798145.1 Thermoanaerobaculaceae bacterium
TTAATTCAAAACTCTTGCGGATATTGCTCCGACAATTTATAAACTTGTGGGAGAAAAGGTAGAAGGACTTGACGGAACTCCTCTTGATGAAGATAGCAAAAAAATAGTTCCTCTTTCAACGCTTCTTCCGTTAAATGAATACAGATGGAAACCGCTGTTCGGAGCCACAGATGGAAAATATAAGTGGATAAAAGGCGACCAAATTAAACTTTTTGATTTGACAGCAGACCCAAATGAAACAGTTGACATTTCCAAAGCAGCACCTAAGGAAAGTCTTTATTTGAAAAGTCACATTCCATCTTACGAATCGATAAGAAGCACAATGGAACTGTCATCATTCTCAGGACTTGGATACCTCACAGGGACTCCAGCAAAAGAGACAAATATAGAGAACCTTCCCGATCCAGAAAATATGATGTCAGTATTTTACGAAATTGATAAGATAAGGATTTTGAGAGAGAAAGGAAATTTCGTTGAAGCAGCAAAAACGGCCGAAGATGCTCTTAAAAAGGACAAGGGAAATCCATCTCTCCTTTTTTCTTATGGAGATTCTTTAAGGCATATCGAAAAGCTTGACGAAGCAATTAAATATCTTGATGAATCCTTAAAAATATCGCCGGCTCTTGTTCCTTCACTTGTATCAAAGGGATATGCCCTTTTGGCGAAAGATAAAAAGGAAGAAGCGGTAAAATGTTTTGAAAAAGCATTGGAATATGACCCGGATTCAATTGAGGCGACAAATCCTCTTGTCGGCTACTATCTTGACATAAACAAACCGCAAATTGCTCTTCCTATCCTTGAAGACGCAATCAAAAGGGGAATAGCCAACGCGGACACCTATCTTATGCAGGGAAGAGTTCACTTAATACAGAACAAGCAGGAACTTGCAGAACAAGATTTCAATAGCGCTCTTTCAATAACTCTTAAGCCTTACGAGACTTTAAAATCAATAGGCGATATATACTTAATGAGGGGCTTTCCAGACAAGGCGCGGGCGATTTTCCTTGAAGGAATAAAAAGATATCCCGAATATGCTCCTAACTATTTGACGCTTGGAGCTTTTTATATGACATACGAAGATTACAAATCAGCCCTTGATGTGTTTGAAAGGGCTCTGAAACTTAATCTTTCTCCAGATGACAAAAAAAATGTGGCAGAAATTGTTGAAGGATTAAAAGAGAGTCTAAATATGAAAAACACTGAAATTAAATAAAAAAAAGGAATCTTTCACTTATGAGAAATCGTATAACTGTTGTATTTTATTTGGAAAAGATTTATTCTTAATGTTCCTGAGGAGTTTGATTTGAAAAAAATAGTAATCTTTTTATTTTTTGTTTTAATTGTTCTGTCCTGCGCCCCCAAAAGAGAGGTATTGAAGAAGACTGAAGAGATTGAAGCGCCTCCAATTTCACCAAAAAAAGTTGGATTGGCACTTGGCGGAGGAGGAGCCAGAGGATTCTCTGAGATCGGCGTTTTAAGAGTTTTGGAGCAGGAAAAAATTCCAATTTCTTATGTTGCTGGAACATCGGTTGGAAGTTTGATCGGAGCTTTATACTGCGACCAAGGAAGGGTTGTTGACCTTGAATATTACGCTATGTCCTTAGAGAATGAAGATATATTTGATTACAATTACTTTGCAATTCTTTCAGGCGGAATTATAAAAGGCGATAAACTTGAAAATTTCCTTTCTCAAAATCTTCGTCATAAAATTCTTGAAGACTTCAAAATACCTTTAATTGTTGTTGCCACAGATTTGAGAACTGGTCAAAAAGTGGGCTTTGAAACGGGAAGCGTCCCAATTGCAGTTCACGCATCCTGCGCAATTCCGGGGATATTTCAGCCAGTAAAAATAGGCAACACTCTTTTTGTTGACGGGGGTGTTGCTGAGCAGGTTCCCGTAAGTTTTCTCAAAGACAAAGGATTGGATGTTATTATAGCCGTGGCAATTCCTCCAGAAATTCCCTCTGAACCTCCGCAAAAAACATCTGATATAATTCGCCACAGTCTCTCAATAATGTTTTCAAAAATTTCAGATTGTTCATTAAGTGAGGCAGATGTCATTATAAAACCCAAGTGCGGTGATGTTAAATTTAACGACTTTTCGCGCAGGAAAGAATTGATTTTGGCTGGTGAGGAAGCGGCAAGAGAAGTTCTTCCCAAAATCAAAGAAATGCTTGAGGAATAGAATGAAAAAGACGATTTTTGCTGCGATTATTTTGTCTTTGTTGATAGGCTGTTCTCCTTTTAGAGTTAGGTATGTTTCTCCGGAAATAAAAAGCCAAATAAAAGAGCCATTGGCGTTGAAAGTTTTCGCGGAACCCCCAATGCTTGAGAATGAACTAAATGATTACGCCCTGCGGAAACTTTCTCTTATGGCGACAGTAATTGACTCAAAAGAAAGCGGAACGATAGAGATAAAATTTAAAACTAAACAGCAGTTGACGATTGACAAAGATGGAAAAACAATTTTTGCAACAAATTCGGAAGTTCTTCCAAGAAAAAGGCATATTTTCCAATCTTCAGAAATGGAATTTGCGGTTTACGACAAAGACAAAAATCTTGTTTATAAAAGTGTTTACAAATACGAAGGAAGAAACGATTACAAGGTGGATTATTTGCAAACTCCAGAAAATGCAATGGAAGAATGTCTTGATAGAATATTGGAAAAATTAAAGAGGGATTTAAAATGAAAGAAAATTTTGATTCGCTCTCACTAAAAATTTTTGAAGTGTTTGACAAAGATTGGGCAATTTTGGTTTCAGGAAGTGAAAAACCAAATCCAATGACTATTTCTTGGGGAGGAATGGGAACCTTATACAACAAGCCGGTTGTCACAGTCTATGTAAGGCCTACAAGATACAGTTTTGGACTAATGATGAAACACAACGAATTTACGGTTAGTTTCCTTCCTAAAAAAATGAAAAAAGTTTATGATATTTGTGGGAGTTTGAGCGGAAAAGATTGCGACAAATGGGATGCCGCGAAAATCACTCCCGCCAAATCTTCTGTCATTAAAACGCCTTTTGTAGAAGGAGCAAAACTTGCATTTGAATGCAAAACGATAGCAAGAGCGCCTTTTAAAAAGGAGAGTTTTCTTACAAAAGAAATATTTAATTTTTATGAAAAAGAAGATTTTCACACAATTTTCATTGGAGAAGTCGTAAAGACACATAAAAGTTGATTTTTTGAAATGTGTGATAAAATATGCTTTGAAGAAAAGGAAGGGGCTTTTTTGTCACGAATTATAATAGTAGATGATTACAAGCCATTTTGCATAATGTGGGCTGATTTTCTTGCCTCAAATTATCCGGGGAAGGCTATAATTCAAATTTTCACAAATCCTTTTTCGGCGATGCCCCATCTTGATTCAAACATTTCATTGCTTTTGATTGATTATGAGATGCCTCAAATTGACGGGAAGAAATTTCTGGAATACGCCGCAAGCAAGGGAGTCAAAAGAAGCAGAATGATAGTAACAAGTGCAAAAGACATCAATGAACTTCACAAAATCTTTCCACCCGGAAGCTGCCTTGCGGTAATAAACAAGGAAGACCCTGCTCAAAACGAAGCTTTTATTATGATTCTTGATTCCTTTATGAAAAAACTTGAGTGTTAAAAAAGTGGAAAAAATTTACGCATCTTCCCTTCCATCTCTCAAATTTAGAAAAAACGGTGACAAAAGGTTCAAAAATGGCCACCCATGGGTTTTCTCAAACGAACTTGATAATTTACCCAAATATGAAAGCGGCCAGATGGTTTCTCTTTTTTCTAACAGTGGGAAGCTTGCGGCTATTGGCTACTACAATTCCCACAGTCTAATCGCTTTCAGAGAACTTGTCAGAAGCGACCTAATCAAAGATGATTTCATTAATGAGAGGATAAAAAAAGCGCTGAATTACAGAAATCAACTTTACCCCAAAGAAGAAGCGAAGAGGGTTATTTATGGAGAATCTGACAGACTTCCCGGGTTAATTGTTGATCTTTATGGTAACTCTGTTGTTATTCAGACATTGACAGCGGGAATGGAAAAACTTAAGGATAAAGTTATGGATGCTCTTGAGGAAATCATAAAACCTGAAAAAATATTCTTTAAAAATGACACATCTTCAAGAGTATTGGAAAATCTTGAAAAGGAGTTTTCGATTGTCAAAGGCAGAGACACTTTTATTGAAGCCACTTTTTTAGGCGTCAAATTTAATTATGACGCGGAAAAGGCACAAAAAACGGGACTTTTCCTTGATCAAAGAGACAACATTTCTCTTCTTTCTTCATTTGATTTAAAAGGGAAAAAGGTGTTGGACCTTTTCTCTTATTTTGGAGCTTGGGGTTTAAGAGCATTAACGCTCGGAGCGGCAAGCGTAACTTTTGTTGATTCTTCAAGATACGCTCTTCAGATCGCTTCTGAAACAGCCCAAAAGAGCGGTTTTGGTAATTGTTTTTCAGTTGAAAGCAATGTTTTTGATTATCTTGCTTCTCTTATTTCTCAAGGCGATAAATTTGATTTTGTTTTTTCTGACCCGCCCGCATTTGCAAAATCGTCAAAGCATATTAAAGAAGCTTGCAGAGCTTACACTCGGCTTAATGAGAAATGCCTGCGTGTATTAAACAAAGGAGGAGTTCTGATCGCTTCAAGTTGTTCTCATCACATTCCTTACGAGATTTTCTTAAATACTCTTGAAGAAGCTGCTTCAAACTCAAAAAAGCAGGTGCGACTGCTGTTTTCTGGGAGGCAGTCGCTTGACCACCCTATTTTGCTTAATTTTCCGGAAAGCAGTTATCTCAAAACATTCTTTTTGAAAGTTGAAGACTAAAGCTCCTTATATTCTTCCCTTGATTTTAAGTTGAAGGTGGTTTGAAATTACATTTTGGGCGCTCTGAAGCTTCATAATTTTTTGATTTCGCTTCTTGATTGCCATAAAGTCGTTTGGGTCTATTATCTCGGCTCGTAATTCCCTTAAAAGTTTTTCGACTTCAAAAAGAAGTTCCCTCATCTCCTCTATAGTAAGTCTTTTCAAGTTGGTTGGAGAAGGGATAATGTAACCTTCCATAAGGGATGTTGCCATAGCGTAAGAAGAGCCGCCCATAAAAGCCATTATTTTCTACCTCCTTTTAAGATATTAACATACTCTTTCCTTGCTTCAAAGAGGAAATTTTGAATAAAAGGGCTTTTGTAGTCAGGAAAAGTCCAAGGAAGAGAAACAAACTCTTTGTTTTGGTATAAAAGCGTTATTTCACCAAAAATTCCATTTCCAATATGAATTCTATGGGAAAAATTCTTTGTGCTGGCGAGAACCACTCTTGACTCTGACAGGAAGCCGGGATCAATATTTACTTGGCGATTTCCGGTTTTGTCAAGGAAAGTTTTTTCAAGGGCGTCTGATTTTAGTTTAACAACAGGCAATTTGTCTTCAGTGTCAAGGTTTTCAAATGCCACGAGAAATTTAAAGAGATTTTTCCCCATTTCCTTTTCATAGTAACTTGTAAAATTAAAGTCAAAACTCTCTGATTTAATTAAAATTTTGCCAAAACAGTTAGTAAGAGCCTTTTCTATCTCACTTCTTGGAACTATGATGTTGTGTGTTACCGCCGCAAAAAGGAGTGAGGGATTTGGGGGCTTAATTATGCCCAAGAGTCACCTACATTTTATATTTGCCGAAATCTTCCGGTTTTAAATTGTCAAGCCATCTTGAGAGAGAACCGTCAATTGCAGAGACTTCCGTTGGTTGAGAGGCTTCTTCAAGAACATGCCCTTCCACATAAATTGGTGCTTTTAACCTTATTGCTACAGCAATAGCGTCTGAAGGTCTTGCGTCAATTCTTATTTCTGAACGGTTTCTCTTTACCACCATTTCAGCATAAAAAGTGTTGTCTCTTATGTCGCATATATCTACTCTTAAGAGTTTTCCAGAAAGGCTTTTAAGGAGAGCGCAAATTAAATCATGGGTCATTGGCCTTGGAGCATGTATATCCTGCAGTTCCAAGGCGATAGCCTGCGCTTCAGAAGGACCTATCCAGATAGGAAGAATTTTGTCGCCTTCGTCTGTTTTGAGAATAAGGATCGGTTTTTCTGAAAGAGGATCAAGCATTAAGGTTTCGACAA
>JAAZNT010000244.1 GCA_012798145.1 Thermoanaerobaculaceae bacterium
CAATAAAACCTTTGGAGATTGAAAAGGCAATCTTTTCATAGAAAGGATTTTCCTCACCGGTAGGCAGAGTTTTTGAATTAAGCAAATCAAGAAGTTCCTTTTCATTTCCTACCGTCACCTCTCTATTCAGTTTCAGCGTCAGCGTCTCTTTTTCAATATCTCCCTTTGCCCCTTTTGCGGAACCAACTGCAAAAGAAAAGTCTGTTCCTTCCGGAAAATACAGAGGAAATCTAAGCGCCGTATTTTCGCTCAAAGGAGCGAAATCAAATGGGTTTTTTCCTTTTTCTATAACTTTTAATTTTACGGTTTTTTCACTCTCTATTAATGAAGTTAAAAAAAGTCTGTTGTTTGAGGAATCGTATGAAAATTCAACTTTTCCAAAAAAGGGGTTGTCATCACCATTTTCAGTTTTTGGAGAATTCAGATGGCTCAAAAGTTCTTTTTTCTTCTTGAAAACAAGGTCTTTCTCCCACTTTCTTGCTATCAACAAAGGTTCTTTGCCTTCTTCTTCAACTGAAACCGAAAAAATTGAATCTTTCTTTATTTCAAAAGGAAGCATCAAATCGCTCGAAGCATAAATTTTTGGGTTTGAAGAAAAAGAATAGGCCGAAATTATTGTCGGCGGGTCGTGAACTATATCCCCTCTTTGAATGGCTATTGGGGAGAGAACTCCATAACCAATTAATGCTCCCGCAAGAAGTGAAGCGCCAGCCCTTATCCCCATAATAGCACCTGCTCCGATCATTATGAAACTTCCTTCAAAACTTAAGGTCAATCTTGACAAAGGAATTGACATTATTGAAATTGAAGTTGGACCAAATGTCGCCGGGATGGACGGCAGAAGTTTTTTCCACTGCCACACACCCATTGACTTTAATATTTTTCCTTTGACAAACATTGGATAGCCAATAATCCCGTCTCTCAGCCAAGCGATCACAACACCTATTCCCAAAGCTATAAAAAGACCTCTGGCTTTTTTTAATGCATCTTCGCCTTTGGCATACATTCCTTTGAGAACTTCAGATGTGGCAAACCCTGTAGGGAACTTCAAATCTTCCACATCAATCATCTGTCTTTTCATCGGGATCGCCATGAAAAGACCAAGATATAATATTGTCATAACCCACAATATCAAATAAAAATTAGCAAGCGCTTTGCCAGAAACCATCAACAGCGCCGGAACAGCGGAGACAAGCCCAGCAGATGCAATAAAAGCGCAAGCAGAAGATGTTGTTTGAAGGATGTTAAGTTCAAGAATCCCCATATCTCTTTTAAAAAGAAACGGCAAAATCTTTCTTAAACTTTTGAAAAGCGCAAAAGACATTATTGCCGCTGTTATTGTTACCCCTAAACTCCAGCCCGTTTTAAAACCGACATAAAGATTTGAAAGAGAAAGAATAGCCCCTATCAGAAGTCCAAGCAAAATAGCGCGAACGGTTATTTCTTTCTCTTTTCCTCCTTTGTAAACATTTAAAAGCCAATCTTTTTTTCTCTCTTCGTAACTTTTCTCAAGGTCTTTTCCGTCCAATATAAACCTCCCGCCAAATAGGTAAAAGCATAACATTGCTTCAATTGTCTATTCAAGCCCTATTCAAAAAATCAAAATCTTACAAAATTTTGAACCCAGATTTGTCATACAAAAATTAACAAGCGATAAGAGATTGGTTACGGAAAAGGGAATTTTGCAAGAAGATTTTTGATTATGTTTCAGGTTGCCGTAGGCAAACTGCCTGCCGATTGTTTGGTTTATTATCTTCCATTTTCTCTGATGAAAGTTGTTAGGAAAATTTGTTCTATTGACAAATCTGGGTTGAAAATAATTTTTTTCGAATATGAACCAATTTTTATCAAGATTTGACATTTAAAATTAGTTTTTATATGATAAATTTGAGGCGAGTTTTGAATATTCCAAAAATTTAAGAGGAGGAGAGCATGAAAAAGTTAGTCGCTGTTGTTTTGATGGGGTTTTTCTTTTGTTTCTGTTTTTATTCTTCAGAGCCTTTGACAATTCAGCAAAGAATCGATGCCCAGATTTCAATTGACAAAACTTTGTATGAAAACAGGATTTGGCCTGAAAGCAACATTGCACAAAAACCCTCTTTTGAATCAGTTTATACGCGGGAAGACGCCAAAAGAAAGGTGGAAAACTATCTGAAAGAAAACAACGCTCTTGAGAAATTGTTTAATTCCAAGACCACACACATAGATATTCAAAATGAATTGAACAGGATTGTTGCAAACAGCAAAGATAAAGTCCTGCTAAA
>JAAZNT010000245.1 GCA_012798145.1 Thermoanaerobaculaceae bacterium
AGAATTGAAGAAGAACTTGCTGATTCTGCAGTTTATGCGGGAGAAGAGGTTTTAAGAAGACTTAAGAAATGAAGCGAGGAGTTTTCAAGATCGCCTTGTTGATGGCTTTTCTTGTCTGGCTGATAGTCGGCTTGGCTGCTGTATGGGGCAGAGGCGGAATCCACGAAATTATGAAAGCGAAGGAAAAAGAGCAGAAACTAAAGAATGAATTGATTGAATTAAAAAAGGAAAATATCCAATTAGAAAAAGAAATAAAGACGCTAAAAACCTCGCCTGAATCCTACGAGATTTACGCACGGGAAAAACTTTTTATGAAAAAACCAAATGAAATAGTGATCTATCTTCCCCAAAACGAACAAAAAAACGGGAGAAAGTGAAAGAATATTTTCACATTTCGTTTATCCTTAGGGCTATTGTAAATTTTATTTTCCCTTTGGGGAATTGCAGATTGTGCGGTAAGAAAGTCAATTTCGGCTTTCCGGGAATCTGTTTCTCCTGCCTAAAAAAAAGAAAGAAAGTATCAGATATTTCTTGCAGTGTTTGTGGAAGGGAAATGGCAGAAAGCTCAAATACAGAAATTTGTGGCGACTGCCTTGTAGAGCATCCTTCTTATGAAAGACATATCAGCGTTTATGATTATGATGGCGCTATCAGGGAATTGGTTCTTGCCTATAAAGTATTAAAAAGATATCCACTTTACCGTATTTTTGGGAAAAGTATATCTAAAAATGTTAAAAGAAAAATTCAAAACATTGAATTTGACTGTATTACATTTATTCCAACCCCTTATTTGAGAAGAATAGCAAGAGGTTTTTCTCCTGCGGAGTTGATAGCAAATAAATGCTCTAAGGAACTCAAAATTCCGGTTAAAAATCTTTTAAAATTTAAAAAGCACCCAAAACCGCAGAAAAATCTCAACATTAAAGAGAGAAAGGAAAATATAAGAGGGGCTTTTAGGTGTAATGAGGAACTTAAGGAGAAGGCGGTTTTGCTGGTTGATGATATTTTTACAACCGGCGCCACAATTGAAGAAGCGTCAAAAGTTTTGAAAAAAAGAGGCGCAAAAGTTTATGCGGCAACTTTTGCAATGAGGAAAAAGAGAAACATTGATATGCAAATAGCAGAAATAGAAGATTGAAAAGGAGAAAAAATGAACAAGTATGCTAAGTTGTTTTGGATTTTGCTTTTTTTCTTCACTTTGTTTGCGGGAAGATTTTTTTGTCAAATCCCTTTGGATGTTGAAAAAAGTTTAAAAGTTGAATTCAAAACCCCTACTGGAATTTGTTTTGACGGAAACTATTTTTGGGTGGGGGATCTGCTGACATCAAAAATAGGAAAGATAAATCCAGAAAATGGCGAAATAATTAAAATTTATGATGCTCCTTGCTTTAATGTTTCTTCTCTTGCCTTTGACGGCAGAAATTTGTGGGTACTTGACTCAAAGGAAAAGGCAATTTATTCTTTTGACCCGGAGAGAAATTTGGTTTTGAAAACCCTTCCCCTTGATGTTGACAATCCTCAGGGGATAGGATTTGACGGTAAAGATATTTGGATTTCTGATTCTTCAGAGGGAGTGATTGCAAAAATAGACACAGAAGACGGGACGACATTGAAAAGTTTGACATCTCCTACCGCACACAAGGGGAGAAGCCAGATAACAGGACTTAATTTTAACAACGGCTATCTTTGGGTGTCAGAGAGAATAACAGATGAGATATATCAAGTTGATGTTGAAAACGATTTTACAATAAACATTTTGAAGGCGCCCGCTCCTTATATTTCTGGTATTGCATTTTACAAAAATTATTTGTTGTGCCTTGATTATGAAAAAAGGGAAATTGATTTTGTGAAACTCCCAGAAACGGGGAAAGCAGTAAGATACAATCCGAGAAAAGAAACATTGTCGTTTTACGAAAGTTATCAGAATTTCGGCCCCGGGAATTTAGAAGAACTTAAAATTGCCATTGCGGTCCCCAAGAACTTGGTTTTTCAAGACCTCAATTCTGAGATAAATTTTGAGCCGAAAAATTATACCATTGAGAAAGATGAATGGGGGCAGGAGACAGCGTTATTTACCTTTAAAGACATAAAACCGCTTGAAAAAGTTTCAGCGGGATACGAAGTTAATTGCGCATTGTATAATGTTTCTTTTTTCATAAATCCGAAGGATGCTGGGAGTTTATCTGATATTCCCCCCTCTTTAAGTCAATACCTAAAGGACGATGTAAAACTTGATATAAATAACGATGTGATAAGAAACGCTGTGAAAGAAGCGGTTAAAAACGAAAAGAAGGTTTATTATATTGCACGCAAGATATACAAATATATTCAGGATAAAATGCACTATGAAATGGTCGGAGGGTGGAACACTGCACCTGTTGTTCTTTTAAGAGGTTCTGGCTCTTGTTCTGAATACTCCTTTGTTATGATTGCTATGCTGAGGGCAGCGGGCGTTCCGGCGCGATACGCCGGCTCTGTAGTAATAAGAGGGGACGATGCTTCAAGAGACGATGTTTTCCACAGATGGGTTGAGGTTTATATTCCTCCTTTTGGATGGATTCCCGTTGATCCTTCAGGAGGAGATTATCCATCTCCTGTTGACCAAGCAAGATGTTTTGGCTACCTTGAAAACAGGTTTCTTATTACAACTGTTGGCGGTGGCGGAAGCAAGTTCTTAAAGTGGAATTACAACTCCAATTCAAGTTATACCGCAAAAGGGGCGGTTAAAGTTGCGACATTGAAAGCAGGGGATTGGGCACCGCTTTCAAACTTCAAAAATGAACCACAACTAAAAGAAGATAAGAAAAGTAAAACCTGCGCGCAATAAAAAAGGGGAGCAAATGCTCCCCTTTTAAATTTGTAAAAACAAAATCGTTATTGTTTCGGCACTTCAACAGGAGCAACTGAGGTGATTTCAACTCTTCTATTCTTTGACCTTCCTTCTTTGGTGTTGTTGTCCGCAATTGGATCCGCTTTGCCTTTCCCTTCAACTTTGGCGATTCTTGATTCAGAAATGCCATGGTCAAGGAGGTATTTCTTAACTGATTCTGCTCTTCTCTTGCTCAAAGTGAGATTCCACTGATCGCTGCCAAGTTTGCAAGTGTAACCGGTGATGTTGATTTCAAGAGCCTTGTATTTGTTGAGTTTTTCTATTGCTTCGTTAAGAGCGGGTTCACCGTCCTTTGGAATCGCCCAACTGTCAATTTTGAAGTGAAGGACGCTTTCATCAAGGGTAATCTTAATCATTTCTGGCTTTGGCGGCGGTGGCGGCGGCGGCGGCTCTTCCTTTGGCGGTGGTGGCGGCGGCGGTGGCGGTGGAGGCGGAGGTGGTGGCGGCGGTAATGCTTTCCTTGCTATGAAGGAAAGCCCCATCATCAACTCATAAGTAAAGAAATTCTTTTCTTTGTAGAATGAGGGAATGGTATTTGTTCCGCCCGGAACATACCACCAGGAGTAATCGTTGTAGTAATTGTCACTCCAATCGTAGCCGACAACGCCCTCAACCTTAAATGCCGTTCTTGGCGAGAGAAATTTTTTCATTCCGAAACCGACATGAGTAAGGAAATCGTTAGAAAATACTTCGTCAAACTTGTCGGGCTCTTGCGCTCTTCCTCCGATGCCAAATTTGAAATATGGCACAAAAGAATTTTCCGGCTTAATGTTGTATATAGCCGAAAATCTCAAACCGCAGAGGTCTGAATCAATGTGGCGTAGATCCGTGTCTGTATAAAGCAACTGTGCCTCTCCAGCCCAATGTGTTGTGAAGTTGTAAGCAGTGGAAAAAGAATAATTTACTCCTCTTTTTAGTTCTCTTCCGGGATAAGCCATACCAACCATAGGGCTGAATTCCCAGTCGCCATCCTGAACTTGCGCCATAATCGGAAGCGCTATGGCGAGGATCAGAGCCAAAACCCATAACCTTCTTTTCATTAAATCCTCCTTTCTTTAAAGTAATACTCAAACATCCATTTCTATTTATAGCATTAAAAAATTTAAAAATCAAGTCTAAAAGCAAAAAATTTTATTTCAGTTTTTGCAAAGCGACTAAAAGAGGGTCCCAAACAGGTGCGAATGTGGGAGCGTAAGCAAGATCAAGGTATTTTGCATCATCCAAGCTCAATTCCCCAAGGATAATGGCTGAAAGCGTGTCTATTCTTCCTTTTGTGCCTTCATTTGCCATTATTTGGGCTCCTAAAATTTTTCCTCTTTCAGCGACAATATTAATAAAAACATTTCCAGCAGTGTCAAAATAATGCGCTTTTGATTTTGATTTTATGGAAGTTTCAACGACTGCAAAACCTTCCTGCTTTGCTTCTTGCGATGTCAGCCCGGTCATAGCAATTTCATAATCAAAAACTCTTATGATTGATGTGCCTAAAACTCCCTTAAATTCTTCTTTTTCTCCGGCAATATTCGCTCCTGCCACCCTTCCCATTTTATTCGCCGTTGTGCCTAAAGGATAATAGCCATATTTCCCCGTCAAAATGTTTTTTACAGAACAGCAGTCTCCGCAGGCATAAACATTATGAAGGTTGGTCCTGCATCTTTCGTCAACTTTTATGCCACTGTTTGATTCAAGCAATATTCCAGAATCCTGCAAAAAGTTTGTGTTTGGAACAACCCCTATTGCGTAAAGGAAGATATCGCCGCTTAAAACGCCCTTGTTTGTTTCAATTGAAACTATTTTGTTTTCTTCTTTTTTAACCCCTTGAATTGATGTTTCGCTATAAACTCTTACTCCCTTTTCTTCAAGGTGCTCGGCAAGTTTCTGGGAAAAATCATCATTAAGTTTCTTCAAGAAGTTTCTTTTGTTGGAAATCAAAGACACTTTGATTCCTGCTTTTGAAAGGCATTCTGCCATTTCAAGACCAATGAAACCTGCTCCGATTATTACCGCTGAATAAACATTGTTCTTTGTTAAAAAGCGCTTAATTCTCAAAGCGTCTTCAAGAGTGTGTAAAGAAAACAGGTTTTCACCTTCAAAATGCGGAGTGGCAATTTTTTTGGGCTTGGCGCCTGTTGCTATGACAAGATAATCATAATCTTCCTCGGAAACCCTTCCCGATTTGAGATTTTTAAATAAAACTCTTTTTCTGCCCGGCAACAACTGTAAAGCTGTCTCATTTTTTCTGATGACAATGCCCCTTTTCAGAATTTCTTCATCAGTGAGGGCAAAAAGTTTATTTTCATCAGAAACTTCTTTTGAAAAAAGATAAGGGAGTCCGCATGCTCCGTAAGACAAAAAATCTGAGGAGTCAAAAACGAAAAGATCAAAATCTTTTCCGCTTCGTTTAATTTTTGAGGCGGCGCTCATTCCTGCTGCGTTTCCGCCAATGACAACGACTTTGGGCATCCTCTTTTACGCCTCTTTTGTCAAAAATTCGCGGTAGAAAACATCTTTAAGAGTTTCAAATTCGCTTGTTCCCTCTTTTATATTTCTTTTTATAGAAAGCACCTTTTTCAAAGCCATATCTTCTCTTTTTTTGTCTTTATTAGCTTCGTTTTTAAAGGCAAAAACAATTTCTTTGACAAGTTGGTCGGGCTTTACAAAATATTCAATCTGGTCGTCAGACTTGAAAAATTCCGCAAAATCTCTTGATAACTGCCATATCTTATCTTCTGGAAATTTTGTCTCTCCGCTCCACAAGACATACTTCTCTTTTGAGGCGAGCTCTTTTTTTACTTTGGACAAAAGCGCTCTGAAATCAACATCGCCTTGAGACTTTATTTCGGTGAATTTAGAATCAAGTATGGATTTAGCTTTTTCGGTAAAGTAATTATCTTTTTCAAGGTCAAGTTTGAAGATCTTTTCAAGTTTTAATTGTGTTTCTTTTAAATTTTCAGAGGAAATTATTCTTCTTTCTGTCAACTGCCTTAGAATTCCCCTGCTTATTATGGTTATCAGTTCAGAGGGCAGTCTCATTTTGCCTGCATTTCAAGATTCTTCAAGATAGAGAAACCTTTGGCATCCTTCACAGTAAATGATTTCTTCTCCATAATGAAGATCTTGAACAATTTTAGGTCTTACTCCTATAAAACATCCTTGACAGATTCCCTTTTTTACCGCAGCAACGGCAAGTCCGTTTCTTGCGGAGGCAATATGGGTATATTTGTCAAGATAACCCTTTGGAACAGAAGGAAGCACTTGATTCCGTTCTTCCTTTTTCTTGATAAGAGCCAACTCTATTTCCTTCTTTTCTTTTTCAAGTTCTTCTCTCTCTCCTTTTACTCCGTTTTCCTGTTCAAGGTATTTCTTTTCAAGGAGTGGGATCTCTTTTTCAAGCGCTTCAATCTCTTCAATAGCGGTAAGTTGCTGCTCTTCACACTCTTCTTTTCTTTTTTTGGCGGCATCCATTTCTTTTAGAAGTGCGCTGTATTCTTCGTTTGACTTAATTTTGGGCATCTTGAGTTTCAATTCTCTCTCTGATTCTTCAAGTTTTATTGCCTCTTCCGATAGAATATCCGCTTTCTTTTTTAGCTCTTCAATTTTTTTCTTTGCTTCTTCAAAGGGGAGTTTTGTTGATTCAATTTTTTTGTCTATCTCTATCATTTTCTTTGGAATTTGTTGAAGAGCGTGTCCCAATTTTCTTATTTCAAGGTCAAGTTTCTGAAGCGTTACAAGTTTTTCCAAAAGATTATTCACTTTCTGACTCCCAAAAAAATAGGGGTGCACTTTGGCACCCCGTTGTTTTTTGCATTAAATTGAAAGGCAAGCCTTTTAGCCAAACTTTCTCCTTTCGTTGTGGTGGGCCCTCCAGGATTCGAACCTGGGACCTGCCGGTTATGAGCCGGCAGCTCTAACCAGCTGAGCTAAGGGCCCAGCATAACCAACTTAATATACCACTTTTTTCAAAAAAAAACAAGTTTTATTAGAAAAATTTTAACAAGTGATTAGAGATTGCTTAGGCAAAACGGAAATTTGTTTTGAAGATTTTTGAGTGTGTTTTATATTGCCGAAGGCAAACTACCTGCCGATTATGTGGTTTATTATCTTCCATTTTCTCTAATGAAACTCGTTGAAAAATTTATTCTATTGACAAATTTGGGATAAACCCAAACCAATTCATACTACTCCTTTTTTAGAAAACAAGAGAAAAAAATTTTTATGGGCAAACCGCTTTAAAATGAAAAGGCAAGCAAAAGCTATTTTAATGTGTCTTTTAAGACCTTCAAGTATTGTTCATAAGGCAGGGCTTCCCAACTTTCAGCGCTTACAGCACCATAAGTTCTTGAGATCAAGGATACTTTGTGTGCAGTTTCAACGCTGTCTGCCTCATAGATGTCCATAAAATCGTAAGGTCCTAAAATTGAGTAGTGAGCGATCCATTTTACATCAGGGCACACTTTCTTAACTTTTTTTAACCACTCTTTTCCTTTTTTTGCCCTTTCTTTCGGTTTTTCAAGAACTTCTGGTGAAAGTTTCGTCATTAAGATGAAAGTCGCCATTTTATCCTCCTTTCTATCCAATTTTCCAGATGCTGTCTATTACCGTTCCGTCAACCCATTTTACAACCGCCACAACCCCATCGCTTCTTCTGTGTGGATTGGGTTTTCCTCCACAAATTTCATAAATCTCCTTTTGCAAAGTCTTAATATCTTTTATCGGAAGTTTGGAATTTTTTACTTTGTCCAAGAGGTCTTTTCTTTTTGGATTTATACATATTCCTCTTTCTGTCACAATAACATCAATAAGTTCAGACGGTCCTGTCAATGTAGTGACTTCATCCACAATAACGGGAATTCTGTCTCTCATTGCAGGAACTGCAAGTATTGTGCAGTTTGAAAAGAGGCAGTTCTGCCAGCCGCCTATTCCGTGAAGCAGTTTTCCATCTGAATGGGTCACAACATTTGCGTTGAAATTCACATCCACTTCTGTCGCTCCCAAAACTACAGCGTCCACAAACTGACCGAAAAACCCTTTTCCATTGTAATTGTAGCTTGTGAATGGACTTGTCGCTATGTGTCTTGGATTGTCTCTCATACTTTCAACGCCGAACAAATCAAAAGTTTGTCCGTCAAGAATGTAATCAGTAAGCCCTTCGTTAAGAAGTTCAACAAGATATTTTGTGGAACCTCCTCTTACAAAACGGGCTTTAACTCCCTTTTTCTTCATTTTTTCTTTGAGGAACAGGACAAAAGCGAGTGCTATTCCTCCAGCGCCGGCTTGAAATGAAAAGCCGTCTTTCATAATTTCTGTTTCTTCAAGAAAATCTGCGACAAGTTGAGCGATCAAAAGTCTATCTGGGCTTTTTGTTATTTCAGTGGTCCCAGAGACAATTTTTGAAGGGTCTCCGATTTTGTCAACAACAACTACAGCGTCAACATAATTGCCCTGAATCTGCCAAGGAATGCAGGGGAAAGGAACAAGGTTGTCAGTAACGACGATCACTCTGTCAGCATACATTGAATCGGCAAGAGCAAAATTGAGCGAACCGCAGGCGGCGGGACCATTTACGCCGTTTGCGTTTCCAAAAGGATCTGCCGATGGAGCCGCAATGACTGCTATGTCTATATGAACCTCTCCGTCCTGAATTGCCTGCCACCTTCCTCCGTGAGAGCGCAAAACTCCAAGCCCTCTCATCTTTCCTTGTGTGCAGTAGTCTCCCAAAGGGCCATTCATTGAACCTTCAATGTGATGGATTATTCCCTTTTCCATAAGTTCAATGGCAGTTATGTGGCAGGGAAAAGAGGCAGACGGAAACCAGACTAAATCTTTTAGTCCCATTTCCTTAAAAACTTCAAACATCATATTTGCTACAAAATCGCCGTTTCTAAAGTGGTGATGCGTTGAAATTGTCATTCCATCTCTTATTCCGCAAAGTTCAAATGCCTCTTTGAGATTCCTCACAACTTTATTGCCGTCTTTGGGATAGTCTGCAGAACAAAATACAGGAGGAGATGCTTTTTTGCCTTTTGGTTTGATTTTGTCAACGCCGGCAAAAGGCGTTTGCTCTTTTCCGTTGACAGACAAAGGTACCAATCTTCCCAGTGCGTTTTTTACCAATTCAATTTTAGCCATTTTATTCCTCTTCCTCTCGCCAATTGGTATTCAAAATGCCAAGTTTTTCTGATAGGGCAATAGTTTTTAACGCTCTTTTGACAACCGGAGGGTCAACCATTTTGGAGCCTAAGGAGACGACAGCCAAACCTTTTTTTTCCGCTTCTTCAAAAGCGAGAACTATTTTTTTCGCTTTTTCTATCTCTTTTTGAGAAGGGGCGAAAGCTTGATGAATTATTGGTATTTGTCTTGGATGGATGCAACCTTTTCCTTCAAATCCCATAGATTTGGATTCCAGACAGGATTTGTAAAGCCCATCGTTGTCGTTGACATCAGAAAAGACAGAATCTATTGGCTGGACTCCGGCAGCCCTTGCGGCATTCACAACAACCGAGCGAGCCCAGAAAGATTCTTTGCCTTCAACAGTTCTTTCAGCGCCAATATCCGCTGTGTAATCTTCAAGTCCTATTGTAAGTCCGACAACATTTGAAGAGGATGAGGCTATATAACTTGCCTCAAAACAACCCAGA
>JAAZNT010000001.1 GCA_012798145.1 Thermoanaerobaculaceae bacterium
AGGAAACCTCGCCGCGCTATATTCTGAAAGGAGAAGGAAACAACCCGTTCGTCAATTCTTTACTTTCTTTTACCAGCAATTTAATTTTTTTGTTTTTTAATTTTCATTTTTCAAGGTAAAATATGTTTCTTGATTGTTTTATGGAGATTATAATGAAAAGATTGATTTGTTTTTCTATTGCTTTCTTTGTCCTTTGTTTTAATGTTTTCTCTGCCGAACAAAAAAAGAACGAGACGCTTCCTCTTTCTGAATGGTATGAAGTGAACCCATCAGTCGTTCCATATTTTGCTTACGGAAAAGAAAACGAAAGCGAGTGGAAGAAAAGACTCCTTGACGGAGAAAAAATTGATTTCAAAAAATTGTGGATAGATGAAAACACAGCAGGTTCAAAAATTTTAAGAAGCGACAAGAATAATACTCTAAAGATAGAAGGCGGAAAAAATGACGCAGTTTACGGATTTCTAACATATCTTTCTGCAGAGAGATGGCTAAGAACGACAATCTCCTTCAAGCATAATGTCCCTATTGCTGTTTTTGTTGACGGAGTCAAGAAAACAGATTGCCTTGACCCAAAGGAAAATCAGGAAACTTCTGCTGAAATTGTTTTGACAAAGGGAGTTCACAGAGTCGGTTTTGCGCTTCTGCTTTCTGCCAACAAAAAGGCACAAATTGAAGCAACTGTCAAAAAAGTTGAGAATTTTCCTCTCCCTAAAGCGACATCGTCAAGCGTTCATCCTTTGACTTGGGAAGACGCTATGTCTGCCCCCTTCGTTGTTGACACACAATTATCTTACGATGGATCTAAAGCCGCACTTGTAATTCAAAACACAGATTTTGAGAAAGACAAAAGAACAAAGACACTTCAAATCAGAGAGTGTGAAAAAGGAGAATTGCTTTTTGATTCTGGTCCTGTAACTGGGATACAATTTCCAACTTTTGATAAAAGCGGAAAATTTCTTGCTTTTCTCTCTAAATCTTCAGATGAGGGAAAAAACGATTTGTGGCTTCTTAATTTAAATTCAATGGCGACAGAACTTATCTGCAAGAATCTTGAAAACCCAAAATCTGTAAACTTTTCACCAGATTCAGAAAAAATTTATTTCATCGCAAACGCTCCAAGGAAAAAAGATGATAAAAAAAGAGATTTTGATAGGTTGACTGAGATGTATCAAAGATGGGGGGACTGGAAAGATAGACCTCATCTTTTTGTTGTTGATTTGAAAACAAAATCAATATCCCAGATAACTGCGGGAGAAAGCAACCTATTTGATTACTCACTCTCTTCCGACGGCAAGAAAGCGGCTCTCTTGAGAGGTGTTTTCACAAAGAAAAGACCATATCTGAAATCAGAAATTTACCTTTACGATTTCGAAAACTTCTCATCAAAGAAAATTTTATCTTGGGATAAATGGCCTGACATCAGTGAAATTGCGATTTCCCCCGATGGAAAGACAATTGCGGTTATGGCTTCAAAGGGAGAAATGCCCGAAGGAGGATTAAAGCCGAAGGAAAATCTCGCTTACAACTTAAATCTTTTCCTTGTTGATGTGGAAACGGGAAAATATGAATGTGTGACTAAAAATTTCAGACCCTGCCTTTCCTCTCAGGCAATTTCTGTTCTGCCACCGAGAAAAAATATTTACTGGAACGAAAAAGATAACGAAATCTACTTTTTAGCCACAGACAAAGACAGAGTTCTCCTTTACAAAATGAATCCCCAGACAAAAGAATTCACGCTGATTGATTTTAACGACCCAGTTTTATCTTCGCCTTCAATTTCATTTGGTTCTGGAAAGGCGCTCTATTTCACTTCTGCTCTTGGAAAGTTTTGGGAAGTAAAAATCGGCGACTTAAAAACTTTTAAGACAAAATCTTTGTGGCTTCCGGGAAAAGATATTTTGTCAAGAGTGAAACTTGGTTTGCTTGAACCATTTGATGTTGCAGCAAGAGATGGAGAAATAATACAAGGGTGGCTTTTATATCCGCCAGATTTTGACAAGACTAAGAAATACCCTGCGATAGTCGCCTATTATGGTGGGGTTATGCCTTACGGAAGGGCATTTCGGAGTGAAATGTTCTGGCTTGCCGGTCAGGGATACATTGTCTATATCGTCACGCCGAGAGGTTCTGTCGGTTATGGACAGGAGTTTGCCGACGCCCACTGCAACGACTGGGGAAAAGAGGCGGGAGAGGATATAATTGAAGGAGTTAAAACGCTTTTAAGATTGAGGCCCTTTATTGACGATAAAAAAATCGGCTGTTTTGGAGGGTCATACGGCGGATTTATGACGCTTTACCTTATAGGCAAATCCAATCTTTTCTCTGCCGCGGTAGATTACTTCGGAATCTCCAACATTGCCTCCTACTGGGGAGCGGGATGGTGGGGATTCAATTACGGCGATACTGCCATAGCCAGCAGTTATCCTTGGACAAGAAAAGATGTTTTCGTTGAACAATCCCCGCTATTTTTCGCTGATAAAATAAACACTCCCCTTCTTCTTCTTCACGGAACTTCAGACACAAATGTTCCAAGCGTTGAGTCAGACCAGATTTTCACCGCTTTGAAAGTTCAAAACAAACCCGTTGAATATGTGAGATTCTTTAACGAAGATCACGGAATTAATTCAAAGCCATCTGTTAGGATAGCAAGTGAAGAAATGATGCTCGAGTGGTTTGACAAATACCTCAAAGGAGAGGGCGAAGCTTGGGATTACAGATGGAAGGACGAACCAACTCCAATAGAGGAAGATGGCAAATGAAATATATTGACTTTGAAGTTCTTGATGCAAAAAAGCAGGGTGATTTCTGCGAAGTTGTTTTAAAAGGAGATTTTGAACCCTCCCTTCCCGCTCAGTTTTATATGCTGAAGGGAGATTGGGGAAACCATCCTCTCCTTCCCCGCCCCATTTCAATTCTTGATGAATGTTATAAAAAGAAGGAAATAAAATTTCTCGTAAAAAATCTTGGCGAAGGGTCAAAGAAACTTATCAATTTGAGAAAAGGCGATTTTGTAAAAGGAACTGGACCTTTAGGAAACCATTTCCCATTTGAGAATTTGAAAAAATCAGACAAGATAATCCTTATTGGAGGTGGTGTTGGAGTCCCGCCGCTTTACTATCTTTTAAAATTTCTCAAAGAAAAGGGAATAGAAGCAATTTTTCTTGAAGGTGCAAAAACAAAGGGAGAACTTCTTCTCTGCGAAGAAATAAAAAAGTTAACCGACGATTTCTTTGTGGCAACTGAAGACGGGACATTCGGAGAAAAAGGTCTTGTAACAAAAATCGCTGAACAATTCCAAAAGACCGCTGATATTGTTTTTTCTTGCGGTCCAATCGGAATGCTGAAAGCGGTCTCAGAGATGTTTGAAAAAGAAAAAGCAAAATGCTATATAAGTCTTGAGGAGCGGATGGCTTGCGGATACGGCGTCTGCCTCGGATGCGCTGTTGAAATTAAAGGGAAAGAGGGCAAAAGCAGTTTCCAGAGGGTATGCGCAGAGGGTCCGGTTTTTGACAGCAGGGTGGTGATATGGAAATAGATCTTAAAGTTGATGTTGGAAAAATTGAATTAAAAAATCCTCTTCTTCTTGCTTCCGGATGCGCGGGATACGGGCTTGAATTTGACGACTTCTTTGATGTTTCCAAAGTAGGAGGAGTTTGTCTGAAGGGACTTTCAATAAACGAAAGCAAAGGCAACAATCCGCCAAGAATTTGGGAAACGCCTTCAGGAATGATGAATGCTATCGGTCTTCAAAATATAGGAATAAAAAATTTCCTGAAAGAAAAAGCCCCGCATTTAAGAAAAATTGATACTGTCTTTGTGGCAAATTTTTACGGTCACAAAGTTGAAGAATATGTTGAAGCCGCTAAAATGCTTGATGACGAAGAATGCATAAAAGCGCTTGAAATGAACATCTCCTGCCCCAATATTTCTGCAGGGGGAATACAATTTGGCGTTGACCCTTTGCTTGTTCACAAAGTGGTTAGCGAAGTGAGAAAGGAAACAAAAAAACCTCTGTGTGTAAAACTTACTCCTTCAGGAAATATAAAGGAAACAGCAAAATCCGCTTTTGAAGCGGGGGCTGACGCCCTTGTCGCTATCAACACAATTCCAGCAATGGCAATAGACACAGAAAAAATGGATTTTAGAATTTTCAACAAAGTTGGAGGGCTTTCTGGACCTGCAATTCATCCAATTGCTGTAAAGATGGTTTTTGATGTCGTTTCAGAAGTTCCAATCCCGATTATCGGATGCGGAGGAGTTGAAAAAGGAAGCGACGGAATAGAGTTTCTTCTTCTTGGAGCAAGGGCTTTTCAGGTTGGGACAGCGCTTTTTTACAATCCAAAAGCGCCTCTTGATATCATAAATGAACTTAAAGAATACCTTAAAAGAAAAGGGTTTAACTCCATTAAAGAAATTATCGGAAAAATCAAAACCAAAGAAAAAGAAAAATGCCTTTAGGAGGGGATTATGGCAAAACTTGTATTGGCACTTGATTTTAGAGAAAGAGAGAAACTGGAGAGAATTTTGAAAGAAGTGGAAGGTGCTCCCATTTGGGTGAAAGTTGGGCTTGAGGCAATTTCTGCGTTTGGGCTTTCAATAATTTCTGAATTGAAGGAAAAAGGTTTCAGTGTTTTTGTGGATATGAAACTTCACGATATCCCAAACACAGTTGAATCTGCTACGAGAGTTATAACCAAAATTGGAGCGGATATGCTTAATGTGCATTGCTCCGGCGGAAAAGCAATGTGCAGTGCAGCGGTCTTTGGAGCAAAAGATGAGGTGGAAAAACTCGGGATCAAAAAACCTTATGTTTTGGGTGTAACAGTTTTAACTTCTATGGGTGTTGAAGATCTCGGAGCGATAGGAATGAGAGGCACAACAAGAGAAACAGTTATAAGACTTGCCTCTCTGGGAAAAGAAGCGGGGCTTGACGGGATAGTCTCTTCTGCTCAGGAAATTAAGGTTCTTAGAGAATATTTTGGAAAAGATTTTGTGATTTTGACCCCCGGGATAAGACCTTTGGGAAACGAAATAAACGACCAAAAAAGGATAGCCACTCCTTCAGAAGCGGTCAAATCGGGAGCGGATTTCCTTGTTGTAGGAAGACCTATTACTGCTGCGTCTTCGCCAAAAGAGGCGGTAAACGCGATACTTAAAGAGATAGAGGAAGCCGAAAAAAGTTGAATATTATAAAGTTTTTTAAGACAAGATATTATGTTCCGTCGCCTTCTGACTCTTTTTGGAAAAGAAGTTTTTATTCTTTGACATCAAGAAAGGTGCCCAATTTCCCCAAAACTGTTCAATTTGAAACTCACTCCGCCTGCAACGCCGCTTGTATTTTCTGCCCCTATTCATTCACATATCAAAGCCAGCCAAAAGGATTTATGAGCGAGGAACTTTTCAAAAAGATTGTCGCAGAAATGAAACTTTATAAGGTGAGAAGGATTTCTCCTTATATGAACAATGAGCCGTTTCTTGACAAAGATATGGTAAAAAAACTTGTTTACATCAAGGAAGAAATTCCAGATTCCAAAATCGTTTTAACGACAAACGGTTCACGACTTTACAAAAATGTCGCTGACGACCTTGTAGAGAATAACCCACTTGATTATCTTTACATCTCATTTCAGGGCGTTGAAAAAGAGGGATACGAAGAAACGATGAGGGGCTCGCTAAAGTTTGAAGAAACGATGGAAAATGTTCTATATCTTATTTCCAAACTAAAAGAGTCGAAGGCAAAAAATCCTTTCAAAGTGATAATTACTATGGTTGCGACAAACAAGGTTGATCCAATAAAAGCCGTCAATTTTTGGAAGGAAAAAGGGGTCAAGGCGAAGTGGACTCCCCTTGAAAACAGAGGCGGAAACATAATAGATTTTGACGAATTGAAGCCAAAAGATTCAACCTCAAGAAGATTTGTAAACTGCACCCGCCTTTTCAAGCAGGCATACATCCTTTTTAACGGCGATATGGTTTTATGCTGCACCGACTACACAAGAAAAGTTGTGCTTGGCAATGTTGAAAAGACTTCAATAGAAGAAGTTTGGAACAACAAAAAGGCGCAATCTTTAAGAAGACTGTTTTTTGAAGGAAAGATTGATGAAATACCGCTTTGCAGGAATTGCGAAATCGCCGACAGTTTCGGCGAAGAGGAGTTTGAAGGATGAACTTTTTTGCAGATGACATTCTCTTTGAACTGCACAAATCTATTCCGCTAATATTTAAAAATCTTTTTTTTGTCGTCCTATATCTTATTGGCGGTTACATATTCATAAAATTTTTTAAAAAATTTATTGACCGAATTTCTAAATCGCTTCTTGAAAAAGAAGAAGTTGTCTCTCCGGATTTTGAGGCAAGAGTCAAGACTATCTCAGTCATTTTAAAAAAGGTTTCTGAAATAGTCGTTTTCATAATTGTTGTATTGACCGCTCTAAGTCAGATGGGGGTTGCCATCGGTCCTCTCCTCACAGGTCTTGGAATAGTGGGAGTTGCAGTCGGATTCGGAGCGCAATATTTAATTAAAGATTTGATAGCAGGGTTTTTTATAATCCTTGAAGACCAGATGAGGGTGGGAGAATTTGTAAAAATAGACAGTTGCGAGGGGACGGTAGAGATGATAACTTTGAGAACCACAAAATTAAGAAGCTTCGGAGGGCAGGTTTTTATAATTCCAAACGGTGAGATTCACATCATAACAAATATGTCACGGGATTTTATAAGAGCGATTGTGGAAGTTGAACTTCCCTACAATCTCCCGACGGAAAAAGCATTCTCAGTTTTGCAGGAAGCAGTGAGCGAAGTTAAGAAAG
>JAAZNT010000246.1 GCA_012798145.1 Thermoanaerobaculaceae bacterium
AGAAAAAACCTCCATAAACGAGTTTTAGTTTAACACAAAAAAATCACTATTTTTTTATAACCTTTTTTGAGGTAAACTATTATAGTTGCGGAGGAGTTATTATGAGTGAAGAAAAACTTATTCAAGCCAAAGAGGCGCTTCAAAGAGGCGATTTTGAGAGCGTAATAAACCTATTGAAGCCAATGTTAGCTCAAATGCCTGACAATATGGAAATAAGAAGTATTCTGACAGAGGCGCAGGAGGGAATGATGCTCCGCCTTCAGTTGACTCAAAAAGTCAAACAGGCAAATGACCTCCTTCAAAGCGGAGACAGGGTAGGGGCGCAAAAAGCGGTTGAAAGCATTTTAAAAATTGATCCGGGCAACCCAGATGCATTAAACCTGAAGAGACTTTTGCAAATTCCAGCGGATGAAAATGTCAACGCGACAGTCGCTTTTGATTTCAATGACCAGTTGGGTGTGGAAGAGGCGCAGGAAAGTCCTTTAACTGTTGATAGTGGGAATCAAAATTCCGGGCTTGAAACACTTGAACCCTTTGAACTTTATTTTGA
Organism: Thermoanaerobaculaceae bacterium; assembly: GCA_012798145.1. Lineage (GTDB taxonomy): Bacteria > Acidobacteriota > UBA4820 > UBA4820 > UBA4820 > UBA4820. The sequence continues at coordinate 551 of JAAZNT010000246.1, forward strand.
CACTCAAGAAAGCAAAACGAAGGAAAGCGCGCAAAAGATCGAAGAACAGCCCCTTGAATCTTTTGATTGGGAAGGAGCCTCGCCGACGGGAAATTCTGCTGTTCAAGATTTCCCTATGGATTCTCTTGAAGGTGGTGGAGTGCCCTCGGCAGGTGATGAGTTGGTTCATCCATTTCCTATGGATACGCTTGAAGGAGCACAGGGGCAAGGGGAAGAAACACATCTTTCTTCTTCTCAAGATATGCCGTTCTCTTTAGGCGGAGAAGAAAACAAAGTTGAAAATTTCATTACGGAGGGGAAAAAACTAATTTCTGCAGGAAGATATCAAGACGCAATAGATGTCTTGACAAGAGTGTTTATCCTTGACGAAGAGAACAAAGATGCACAGGTTTTGATTGACCAAGCAAAAGAGAAACTTCAGGGGCTTGAGCAAAAGGTCAACTTGATTTTAAATGAGGCGATTTCTGCCTACGATGCTCAGGATTATGAAAAGGCGAAAGAACTTTTCAACAAGGTTTTGGAGTTGTTTCCCGGCCACAGGGAAGCAGATTTTTATCTCAAAGAAATTGAGGAGAAATCTCAAAATGTTGGTTTTCAGTTGGAACAACCAACAGGAGAATCTGCGGGCTTTAAATTTGAAGAGCAGGACAGTTTCACATTTGAACCAAGCGGAGCGACAGAAGACCTATCATCTTTAGTTGGAGGAGCAAAACAGGAGGTTGAACAAGTTCCTGCTCCTCCCGAGCCGATCGTTGCTCCAAAACCTACAATTGAACAGCAAACAACTAAAGCCGCAAAGCCAAAAAAAGAGGGAAAGCAAATTCCGATAGGAATGATAGCAGGGATCGTTATAGCTCTTATTTTAGTTGGCGGGTCATTCTTCGTAGTTCCTATTTTATGGAATAAGATTTTTACCCCTAAGCCTACTGCAATGAAAATACCACCATCCCCTCCGCCAAAAAAGACAGAGACAAAACAGCAGGAAACATCTCCCAAACCCCAGCAACCTCCTCAACAGCAAAGGACTTTAAGTGACATCCTTCTTGAGGCAAACTCCGCTATGCAAGCCAAACAGTATGAAAAAGCTGTGAACCTTTACACTGAGGCGGAAAGTCTTTCAAAATCGGACTTGGAGATAAAAAGCAAACTTGAAGCGGCAAAGATTGCCCTTGTAAAACAGCAGGAGGAAGAAGCGAGAATCCAAAGATTTGTTTCTGATTACGAAAAAGCTGTAAAATATTTCAAAATGTCTGAATACGGCGAAGCGGTGAGAATTTCTTGGCGTCTTATATATCCCAAAGAACAGGAGGCATTCGCAGTTCAAATGGGTAAAGCGGATGCAATTAAGAAGATTATAAGAAACGGCTATTTTAACTGGGCTATAAAGGATCTAAAAGCAGGAAGCCCGCTTGTAGCGAAAAAGAATCTTCAAGACCTTCTTGACTTTGCTCCAAGGGACTCAAAAGCAAGGGAGCTTTTTGCTTTTGCGGACAAGTACACCAAAAATCAGATAGATGAAGATTACAGACAGAAAGTGCAGGATCTTTCCTATAGATCTATTGATGAATAGTTGCGCCTGTCAAATAAAATTCTTTGAAGTCTAAAGGAGAGACGCCTGTCTAAAAAATCCCTTACCATTCTCAATTTGGTTTTAAAATTGGAAACTTCTTATTTAAAAACATTTGCTTTGCTGATTTGTTTCGGAGCGCTTTTGGTTTCCTGCGCGGTTCAGCAAGAGCAAAAGATATATCCTGTAGTGCAGCAAACTTCGCCAAAAGTGAATAGAGGACAAGAATTAGCGGACAAAATAATGTCAATTTGCGATTCACTTTCAAACTCTGAAATAAGCGATGATGAAAAAAAAGGTCTTTATAGCGAAGGTGAAAATGCGCTAAATGAATATTTTATGCTTGAAGAAGAGGAGATGAAGGAGCCGCGCCTCCAGGGTGCGGTGGAAAGATTTTTGGCTATTTCTTTAAAGAACGCTTTGAAAGTCAATGAAGCGCCCACAAAAAAGGAAGAAGAGGAGTCTCCAAAAGACGAACTTCTAAATATGACAACTTTTCTTTCGGCGGATGAATTGTTGGAAACTTTAAAAGAAGTTGAAAAAGCGAAGGAAAATATCTCCTTGGGGATACCAATTCCCCTTGACAACGAAACCGTCCTTTCTTATGTCAGACTTTATGAAAGCAAATTAAAAAATTGGTTTTCAGCGTCTCTTGAAAGGGGGTATCCCTACCTTGACGAAATCAAAGCGGTTTTTAAGGATGAAAATGTTCCTCCTGAACTCGTTTATCTCGGAATAGTTGAGTCTGCTTTTAAAATAAATGCCAGATCCCGCGCGGGGGCTTTGGGGATGTGGCAGTTTATGGAAGGAACGGCGAAAAAATATGAATTAAAGATTGATTTTTGGGAAGATGAGAGACTTGACCCGATAAAATCTGCAAGGGCTTCTGCAAAATATCTAAATTTCCTTTACTCAACTTTTCAAGATTGGCACCTTGCTATTGCTTCTTATAATTGCGGTGAAGGCAAAATCTTGCGTTATAAATCAACACATCCAAAGGGCGATTTCTGGTCTTTAAGAAAAACAAGATTTATAAGAAAAGAAACAAAGGAGTATGTTCCAGCAATACTTGCCGCAATAATAGTCGCATCTCAGCCCGAATCTTTTGGAATTAAAATATCAAGTTCATACAAAGAAAGAGATTTTGCTTCAATTGCAATAGATTTTCAAGTTGATTTGAGGGAGTTGGCGAGGTTTTTGGATGTTCCTGTGGAGACACTACTTTTTTTGAATCCTTCATTGAAGAGGGTATTAACCCCTCCGGGCAAGTATGAGTTGAAAGTTCCCGCCAATCTATATGAAAAGGCTGAGAACTATTTAAAAACCAAAAAGGATTTAAGGGTAGAATATGTTATTCATACAGTTAGGAAGGGTGAAACAATAAGAACCATTGCGAGAAAATACAAGATAGAGCCTTCTGAAATAAGTGCTGTCAATATTGGACTTCCAGCACGCCTGCGTCCAAAAACACAAATATTAATAATAAGAAACGGAGAAAACCATTTTAGCAAGGAAAGCGCCGTTTCTCTAAATAATCAATCTAAATCTGATATTGGGGAAGAAAAGAAAGTGTCCCAAACCTATATTGTCAAAAAGGGAGACACTTTGGCGAAAATAGCAAGAGACAACGGAACCACTGTTGAATCCCTTTGCAGGAGCAACAAAATAACAACAAAGACAACTCTTAAAATAGGGATGAAACTTGTGATACCTTCAGATTAATATGCCCGATTTTATTTATCAGTGGATGAAAATAATTATCTATTACCTTAACCTTCTTTTTGGTAATATAGGTTTTGTGAAAGTTTTGAAAAGGTTTCTTGACAAAATTGAACAGCCGAACCTTGTTTACTACTTTCTTCCAACAATTATACTGATGGCTTTTGCTCTGGTTGTTGTTCTTGTTGTTGTTACAAGACTTTTCAGCAAGCCTAAAAAAGAAGCGGTGTGGGTAAAAAGAAAATGAACAAAAAAACTTCTGTTGTCATTATTTTATGTTTATTGCTGGTCGGGTGCATCAAAAAACTTCCGAAACCTCCTGAAATAGAGAAGGGCTACACAGAAAAAGGAATCGCCTCTTGGTATGGAGATGAATTTAAAGGAAAGCCAACTGCGAGCGGAGAAATTTTTGATCCGGATAAGATGACAGCGGCCCACAAAACTCTCCCTTTTGGAACGATTGTGAGTGTTACAAACCTTGACAACGGCAAAACAGCCCAACTGAAAATTAATGATCGAGGTCCTTTTGTAAGAGGAAGAATAATTGACTGTTCAAAAAAAGGGGCGAAGGAACTTGGGTATTACAGTGCAGGCACTGCAAAAGTAAGAATTGAAGTTGTTAAGGAGGGAAAAGGAAGAAGCGGTGAATCTCCGACTGAAGTAATTGATGGTGACAAAAACAAAATTCTTGATGAAACTTTCACTATACAAGTTGGCGCCTTCAAAGAAATTGAGAACGCAAAAAGATTAAGAGAAATTCTGTTGAAAAAATTTGGTGACGCTTACATCGCAAAATTTAAAGACTTTTACAGGGTTCGGGTAGGGCACTTTAAAAACGAGAAAGAAGCGGAAATGATTTTTGAAATTCTTCAAAAAAGCGGATACGAAGGATTTATAACGAGGAACGACTGATGACAGATCTGTTTTGGATTGTTGCTGATCCTCATCTATGTGAAAAAAATGAAAATGATTCAAAACTATTCTTGAAGTTTTTAAACTTTTTTGCAGTTTCTCAGTGTCCTAAAATGTTTATTCTTGGCGACCTTTTTTCCCATTGGATCGCGACAGAAAAAGGGGTAACAAATTTCCAAAAGGAGATTCTTGATGAGATTAAAAAGACAAAAAAGGAGATATTTTTCTTAAACGGAAACAGGGATTATTTTGTTGAGGAATTAGAAGATTCTCCCTTTTGTTATTGCGGCAAAAAATACAAATTGCAAAGTCCTTCAAAAAAATTTTTCTTTTTTGAGCACGGCGAGACTATAAATCTTTCTGACAGAAAATATCTTATATGGAGCGCGCTTTCAAGGACAAACGCAGTAAAATCTTTTCTTGAAATACTTCCCAAATCAACTATTGAAAAAATTGCAGAAAAAATTGAAGAAAATCTTTCTTACACAAATATTGAAAACAAAACCGAAATTCCTTTCAAATATTTAAGAAGATACTCGGAAATTCTCAAAGAAGAAGGAGTTGAAACAATCTTCTTGGGGCATTTTCACAAAAGACTTTCTTTGAATTATGAAGGAGTGAAAGTCGAAATAATTGACAAATTTTTCCCAAACGGTTTTTATTCCGTTGTCAACTCAGATGGAGAAGTAAGCGACAGATTATTTTCTGACAAATAAAAAGTCTCTTTTTCCCAGATTTGGCATTAGAAAACTTTACCAAGCGATTAGAGATTGATGAGGGAAAATGGAAGATAAGTGCACATAGGCGCTGGGGGGTGAGATGCAA
>JAAZNT010000247.1 GCA_012798145.1 Thermoanaerobaculaceae bacterium
GGGTTTGCTCCAAGTTTATACAGCAACGCAAGAACATAACCGCTTCCAGAGCCAACCTCAAGAACTTTGTCGCCTTCTTTTATCTGCGCTTCCCAAAGCATCTCAGCCACCATAGCGGGCTGGCTTATTGTCTGTCCGCTTCCTATTGAAACAGGATGGTCTCCGTAACTTTTCGAAATGTATTCTTCAGGGACAAAAAAGCGTCTGTCAACTTCAAGGAAAGCGCGGTGGATTCTCTCGTCTCCTATCCCTCTCGCTTTAATTTGACTTTCAACCATAAACTCAATCTCTTTTTTGCTCATAAATATATTTTACCCTATAATTATTTTTTGGAGAAAAAAATGGTTTATGAAACTGAACTTAAAAAATTTTTTGAAAAAATTGAGCAGAGAGAACTTAGAAATGGCTTAAAGGTTGTTCTTTACGAGGACAAAAGACTTCCCGAGGTCGCTGTAAATATTATGTTTCATCTGGGGAGCAAGGATGAAAAAGAGGGAGAAAGGGGATATGCCCACCTTTTTGAACACCTTATGTTTCAGGGCTCTTTAAACTCGTCCGTTGACTATTTCAAGGCGCTTGAAAAATATGGCGCAAGAGTAAACGGCGGAACAGCGGAAGACAGGACTATTTATTGGGAAGTATTTCCCAAAGGCGTTTTGGAGTATGTTCTCTTCCTTGAGTCAGACAGACTAAAAACTCTTTTTCCATTTGTTACAGAAGAGCGTCTTTTGAACCAAATTGAAGTAGTGAAAAATGAAAAAAGGCAGATTGTTGAGAATCAACCATACGGCATTTCAGAAGAGGCTGTTTCGGAGCTTCTTTTCCCTGAAAGCCATCCTTATAGGCATCCCGTCATAGGCTATTTTGAAGACCTTGAAAATGCGACAATTGAGAAAATGAAAAGTTTTTTTGAAAGGTTTTATGTTCCTAAAAACGCTTCCATAGCCGTTTGTGGCGACATCGAAAAAAATGAAGTGTTTGAACTTCTTGAAAAATATTTTGGCTCAATTCCTTCGGGAAAATATTATCCGCCTATGAAAGAGTGGATTCCAAAAATAAAGGGAAATCCCTCTTTGTCCGTAGAATCAAATGTTGAATTAAAGAGAATTTACTACCTTTGGGCTGTCCCATCATTCTTTTCTGAGGAAAGCAAAAGTTTGTTGCTCCTTTCAAGACTTCTTTCAAAAGGCAAAGATTCGCCTCTGCAGAAAAAACTTGTTGTTGAAAATCCGTTGTGTCAATCTGTTTCCGCTTCGCTTTTTAATGGAGAAGTCTGCTCCGTTTTTTCCATAACGGCAACATTGAGAAAGGGCGAAGACGAAGAAAAAGTTGAAAAAATAATTTTTAACGAAATTGAAAAACTTAAAGCAAATGGAATAAAGAAGAAAGAACTTAATTCAATTTTGGTGGGGATTGAATCAGCAAGAATTAAAGCACTTGAAAATCTTGGCGGATTTGGAGGGCTTTCCGATACTTTGAATTTTTACCAACTCTACTATGGAAATCCAAAGTATGTTGAAAAAGAGTTTACCGAACTTCTCAAAACAAAAACCGAAGAAGTAGATGAATCTTTACAAAAGTATATCTCAACATCAGATTTTGCAAAACTTACAATAGATAAAAGGATAACGGCGAAAAATATTGTTATTGAGAAGCCGGAAGTTAAACCGATTTCAGTTTTTAAACTAAAAACCCCGATCTTTGAAAAACTTAAAAGTGGCGCTTCAATCTATAAACTTAAAGAAAACCACATTCCTTTTTCCACTTTTCTTTTTATGTTCAATAAAGGTTCTAAAAATGATCCAAAAGAAAAGTTTGAACTTGCTGGGATGGTTTCAGACCTTCTTGATGAAGGGTCGGGTGGAAAAACAAACATACAAATAGCAAAAGAATTAAAAGAAATAGGGGCGTTTTATGAAACAAGTTGTGACAGCGAAACTATTTCTGTTTCAATATCTCTGCCTTCAAAATTTGAGGAGAAAGGGATGGAAATTCTCTCATCGATGGCTTTGCATCCAGATTTTTCCGAGGAAGAGTTAATAAGAGTTAAAAAGTTGAAAAAATCTGAAATTTTAAGAGACTTAAAAGACCCTGAAAGTGTTGGGATGAAAATCTCAAAAATGATTCTTTGGGGAAAAGATTCTCCTTATGGGCATTTGACGGATGGAACGATTTCCACGATTGAAAATATCACAAGGGACGATGTGGTCTCATTTTATGAAAAGATAATAGCCCAAGAGAACATCTCTTTACTTTCGGTAGGCGATTATAAAGAAAGCAGCATTGATTTTCTAAAAAAGGAGATTGAAAACTGCTCTCCTAAAAAATGTTCTCTAAGTGACCCTCCCGAGCCTGAAGCCTACAACAAATCAAAACTCTATTTCGTCAACTTCAAAAATCTGCCTTCCGCATTCATAAGCGCTTTTACAACCACAGTCA
>JAAZNT010000012.1 GCA_012798145.1 Thermoanaerobaculaceae bacterium
AACAAACGATTAGAGATTGATTAGAGAAAATGGAAGATAAGTGCACATAGGCGCTGGGGGGTGAGATGCAAGGAAGACGAGGGTGGGCAAACCGGAGGTGAACTTATGTTCATTGAGGATTTGACCCCCGAAGTCTGACGCTGCAGATTACCCCCCACCGCTGGTGCACTCGTTTGATGATTTAAAAGAGATTGATGAGCTTTAGGCAGGCTGAAAATGGCGAAGCCATTTACAGAAACATAAGAAAAAAGATTCTGCAAAATGAAGTTTTGCGAGAAGATTTTTGATTATGTTTCAGGTTGCCGAAGGCAAACTGCCTGCCGATTGATAGGTTTATTATCTTCCATTTTCTCTAATAAAAGTCTTTGGAGAAATTTATTCTATTGACAAATTTGGGTTTATTTTTCCACCTCAAAAATAAATCTTGCTTCATCATTTAAGAAAAGGCGTAGGGCTTCCGCCTTTTTCACTTTTGCGCTAATTGTTAAACCTTTTCTTTGCAATTTCGTAATACTCTTTTTTAGGAGGTTTGGAAATGCGAAAGATATGTTCTTTTATGATTTTACTTGTTTTTTCAACAGCGGTGTTTTCACAGAGCGGCGAATTGAAACTTTCTTTAAGCGACGCCCTTTCTTATGCCTTAAAAAACAATTTTGATATAAACATCAGCAAAGTTGATTACAAAATGAGCGAAAATGTTTTGGAAGGGTCTAAAGGGATTTACGACCCGCAGATCACCTTTGACTGGGGTGCTTCCGTCAATAGACAGCCAACCACAAGTTTGCTTCAGGTTGGCGGCTCTGCTTTCACTTTGTATCAGTCAAGGCAGGACAAATACAATTTAGGGCTTTATCAGCTTTCTCCTTGGGGGCAGACATTCTCGCTCAATTTTGCAAATACAAGAAGCAACACAAATTCACAATATTCTCTTTTCAACCCGACATACTCTTCAAACCTTTCTTTCAATACCTCTGTTCCTCTTTTGAAGGGTTTTGGATATACAAACGCCAACAAAACAATACTTAAAGCGAAACTTGATAGAGAAGCGGCTAATTTCACATTTAAAAAGATGCTGAGAAATTCTCTAATTGATGTTGAAAGCGCCTATTGGAATCTTGTCTATGCGATAGAACAATATAAAGTTACTCAGCAGGCGCTTGATGTTGCTAAGGAATTTCAAAAAGAGACTTCGGCGAGAATTTCTGTGGGAACACTTGCTCCGGTTGAGCAGGTTTCGGCTGACGCCCAAGTCGCCCAAAGAGAAGAGGAGTTAATTTCCGCCGAAAATCTTGTCATAAATTCTGAAGACATTCTGAAACTTTTGCTCGGCATAAGGAAAGAGAGCCCCGAATGGAATCAATCGATTTCTCCAACAGATTATCCTTCTGTTGAAAACCGCTCCTACAATGAAGAGGAAGCAATTTCTGAAGCGGCAAGCAAAAGAGAAGAAATAAAGGAACTTGAATCAAACCTTGAAAAAGCAAAGATTGACACAAAAACAGCAAAAATTAATCTTCTTCCTTCATTAAATCTTGAAGGGTCTCTAAGTTACGCCGGGTCTGCCGGTGATTATTACATCAGAGGGAAAAACTATTTTGTTGACCAGAAATTCAACGACGCATGGGATATGATTACCGGAAGGGATTACAAATCTTGGACGGTTGGTCTTTCTTTTGCATTTCCGATTGGAAACAGATCGCAGAAATTTGCTTACCAAAATTATAGATTAATGGAAAATGAAGCTGAAATTATGCTTGAAAAAACAAGACAAAGCATAATTAGCGAAGTCAGGAACGCTTTCAGAAACCTTCTCAACAGCGAAAAGAGAATAAAAGCGGCTGAAGCGAACCTCAAACTTCAGCAGGAAAAACTTCAGTCTGAAAAGAAAAAGTATGACAACGGACTTTCAACATCTTTCAATGTTCTTTCTTATCAAAATGATGTGCTTGCCGCGGAAACAACATTGCTGAAGGCAAAAATAGATTATCAACTCGCCGTCGCTTCCTTTGAAAAAGCGAAGGGAAACTATCTGAACTTCAGGGGAATTGAGTTTGATACCGCTTCAAACTAAAAAGGGAGAATAAAATGGACGAAGAAAAACAAATAGCCGAAACTCCAGTTGAAGTTTCCGAAAAAAAAGAAGTCTGTTTTTGGAAATCGGTCATAGGAGTATTTTTCGAGCCGACGGAAACTTTTCCCATTCTTGCCGAAAAGAAATTGTGGGTTCTTTTTCCAATTTGTCTCCTTTTTCTTTCAATGTTTTTATCAACATACATTTTTTTTGAAAGGGTTGACAGAGAAGCGTTTATGATGGAGCAGTTTAGAAAAAGCAAATTTTCCTCGCAGATGTCTCAAGAGCAAATTGACAAAGCGGTAAGCGATTTTAAGCAGAAAAGCAGTTTCGCCCAATCAATAATGGTTCCATTCTTTATAATTATTTGGCTTGTTCTCGCTTCTTTGGTTTATTACCTTTCCTTTCTTGCTCTCGGAGGGCTAAACACATTTATTCAAACTATGCTTGTTGTCTTCTGGGCTGAACTGACAACATTTTTGGCGCAGGTGATCGCAATTCCTATAATGATGTTTAAGGCGCCAGATGAACTTCTAAATCCGCAAGAAATACTTCTTACAAATTTGGGCGCTATTATTGGAAGCGAAAAACTTTCTCCCGCCCTATTCTCTTTGCTTTCGTCGTTTGATCTTTTTGCGATTTTGAATCTTGTTCTAATAACTCTGGGGCTTGCGTCAATTTCTAAACTGAGCAAAGGTTTTTCGGCTCTTATAGTTTTTTCTCTCTACGCCGCAAAAATTGCGTTAAAAACCGCTTGGGTTTATTTTGTCATTCAATAGGGGGACTTTGTGAAGAAAAAGACAATAATTTTCATTGGAATCGCAGTTTTAATTCTCTTGATTGTCGTAATATCAATAGTGAAAAAATCGGGAAGCGCAATTGAGGTTGAAACAACTAAAGTTGAAAAAGGAGACATTTCCCCGACAGTCAACGCAGACGGATTGATTGCAGCAAAAGTTGCTGTAAATATTCAGTCTCAGGTTATGGGAGAGATTGTTTCTCTTCCTTTCAAAGAGGGTGATTCTGTAAAAAAGGGAGACCTTCTTGTTCAGATAAATCCCGACACCTATGAAAGAGATGTCTCTTCCGCAAAAGCGTCTTTGGACGCCGCCCTTGTGGCTCTTGACGAATCGGAAGTCAATCTTACACAGAGGAAAAGGGATTATGAAAGGGCGCTTAAACTTCATCAGGAAAAGATTTTTTCAGATGAACAACTTGAAAACGCAAAACTTATTTACGATCAAGCAATCTTGCAGAACAAAGAAGCAAAAACAAGAGTGGCTCAGGCGAAAGCAACGCTTGAGAGAGCGAAAGATTACCTTGCAAAAACAACTCTGCGTTCTCCCATTGATGGAGTCATAACAACGCTGAACGCCAAAGAGGGAGAAACAGCAATAATGGGAACGATGAATTTTGCTGGGACTGTTATTTTAGTTGTTTCTGATCTCTCTGAAATAATCACAGAAGTTCAGGTTGATGAGGCGGATTTTCCCAAGTTGAAAATGGATCAAAAAGCGACAGTCATAATTGACGCTTTGGGGGGAAAGAAATATGACGGAAAGGTCATTGAAATTGGCGCTTCCGCTCAGCAGTCATCTTCAGGACTTCAGACAAATATCAGGCAGTTCAAAGTGAAAATTGCAATTACCAATCCCGATAAAGATTTGAAGCCGGGGATGACTACAAGGGTCAAACTTTACGCGGAGCAAAGAACAAATGTTTTAAAAGTTCCGATTGGTGCGGTTAAATCTGATGTTAAAGATGGCGAACAGCAGTACTACTGCCTTGTCGTTGAAAAGGGAAAAGTAAAAAAATATGAAATTAAGACAGGGCTTGCAGACGACATAAACATTGAAATAGTATCAGGTCTCAAAGAAGGCGACGAGGTGATAACAGGTCCCTACAGGATATTTAAAACGCTCAAAGAGGGTGAAAAAGTCAAGACCAAAAAGATGCCGAAGGAATCACAGGGTAAAAGCGAAGTAAAGGTAGAAGTTTCCTAATGGCGACGCTTATTGAAGTTCAAAATCTTAAAAAAGATTATCCGATGGGAGCGGCGGGTGTTTTCAACGCTCTTAAAGGAGTTGATATCAAAGTTGAAAAAGGTGAGTTTGTTGCGATAATGGGCGCTTCCGGCTCAGGGAAATCAACTCTTTTACACCTTTTGGGATGTCTTGACACCCCAACTTCAGGAAGCTATCTTCTTGAAGGAACTCCTGTTCACACCCTTTCTCAAGACGAATTAGCCGAATTGAGAAACAGCAAAATCGGTTTTATTTTTCAAAGTTTCTATCTTTTGCCAAGAGCAAATGTTCTTGAAAATGTCGAATTGCCGCTTATTTATGACAAAATTCCACCTTCGGAAAGAAAAAAACGGGCTATGGAAGTTATTTCGTTTCTTCAACTTGAAACACACGCAAAACATCTTCCCAACCAGCTTTCGGGAGGGCAGAGACAACAGATAGCGATAGCAAGAGCGCTTGTCAACAATCCTTCTTTAATTATGGCTGACGAGCCGACTGGGAACCTTGACAGTGTTACATCGCAAAGAATTATGGAACTTTTAAAAAAACTAAATGATATGGGAAACACTCTCATTCTTGTAACTCACGAGGCGGATATCGCCGTATATGCCAAGCGGCTGGTGAGAATCAAAGACGGCATAATAATTTCAGATGAACCTATAAAGAAGGATTAGGGGAAGAGAATGTCCTCAGCGCAGATAAAAAAAGAAGAAATATTTGGTTTGTGGGGAACATTCGTCGAGCTTGTTAAAGTTTCTTTAAGAGCGATAATGGGAAGCAAAATGCGCTCTTTCCTCACTGTTCTCGGAATAATCATCGGTGTTCTTGCTGTGGTGACGGTTCTTTCAATAATTCAGGGAGTATTTGCTTCATTTTTCAAAGAATTTGAAACTATGGGCGCAGACACTATGTTTATAAGACCCAACTATGAAATGTTCAAAAGTCATGTTGAAGGAATAAGAAGACTGAAAATGACTTATGACGACGCTTTATATGTCAAAGAAAATGTTCCCGATGTAAAAGATGTTGCCCCATTTCTTATGAGTTCAGATCAAATTTCATACAGAGGAAAGAAGGATTCCACTCAAATAATCGGAACAACTGATAGTTACATAACGGTTAATAACCTTGGGCTTGACGAAGGAAGGTTTATATCAAGCGTTGATGTGGCTACGAGAAGAAAAGTTTGTGTAATAGGGGTTGACATAATTGACAAACTTGCTCTTCCCCCGCAATGCATTGGCGAGGAAATACAGATAGGCAGAGGAACATACACTATAATAGGAGTTCAGGAAAAGAAAGGTGGCTCATTTGGACAGAGCCAAGATGACATAATATACATTCCTCTCACTACTGGTGTTCAGCAATATGGGCAAACAGTTGCCAATCAGGTTTTTATGGTGGTTCAGGTTAAAGATGTCAAAAAAATGGATGATTCGGTTGACAGAATTTCGACTGCCTTAAGAAGAAAACACGGATTGAAATTCGGGCAGGAAGACGATTTCAGGATTTTCACTGTTGAACAGGTTAGAAAGATAATTAAACAATTTACATCAATATCCACTCTTGTAGTAACTGCCATTGTATCAATAACTTTGATTGTTGGTGGAATAGGAATAATGAATATTATGCTTGTGTCTGTGACTGAAAGGACGCGAGAGATTGGAATAAGGATGGCTGTTGGCGCGAAAAGAAGGCATATCCTTTATCAATTCCTTCTTGAATCTGTGACCCTTTCAACACTTGGCGGAATAATTGGGCTTCTCTCCGGCTGGGGGCTTGCCCATCTTATTGTTTTCATTTTGAGAAAAAGTGTCTCTGAAACTTTTCCACCTGCTTATGTTCCAATTTGGGTTGTCTTTTTGAGTCTTCTTTTCGCAGCCCTAACGGGCGCTGTTTTTGGCGTCTATCCCGCTTACAAAGCATCCCGCCTCGACCCGATTGAAGCATTGAGGTACGAATAACAGGAAAGCACCGAAGCCCTTCCCTGACAGCAAAGGAGGGTTTTTTAACTTCTTCGCTCCACCCGTTGCTTAAAAAATTATTTCAAAACAAAATGCTTTGCCCTGTTGAAAAACATTCAAAAAATTTGTTGAATATCGGCTCGTCTATTGACCTTTTTTGCTCGTTGTCTTATTATAAGGACTAAAAATTGGGGCGGTTGCCCACAATTTTTTATAATGCAAAGGGGGATACAGATGGAAACACTAAAGAGAACGCCTCTTTATGAAGAGCACAAGAGACTCAACGGTAGAATTGTTCCTTTCGCCGGCTTTGAGATGCCCGTCCAATTTTCTTCAATAATTGATGAGCATATTACGGTAAGGACAAAAGTGGGAATTTTTGATGTAAGCCATATGGGTGAAATATGGATTAGGGGAAAGGAAGCCCTTAATCTTGTCCAAAAAGTTTCATCAAACAATGCAGAAAAACTTTCAATAGGACAGATTCACTATGCTGGGCTTTTGACCGAAAAAGGCACATTTGTTGACGATATGCTTGTTCACAAAATTGAGGACAATGTTTTTCTTCTTGTTGTGAACGCTTCAAATGTTGAAAAAGATTTCGCTTTTATCAAGGAAAACTCCAAGGGGTTTGATGTATTAGTTGAAAACAAGAGCGATGAAACTGCGCAAATAGCGATTCAGGGTCCTTCAGCGGTCCACCTTGTATTAAAAATCGTCAAAGGGGCTGACCTTTCTGCCGTCAAATACTATTGGTTCACTTACGGAGATGTTCTTGGTGAAAAGTGCATAGTGGCAAGAACCGGTTATACGGGAGAGGATGGTTTTGAGATTTACATTTCTCCTGCAAATGCCCCAAAACTCTGGCGCGAACTTCTTGAGAAGGGCGAAGAATATGGAATAAAGCCAATAGGTCTTGGCGCAAGAGACACCCTTCGCCTTGAGGCGTGTATGGCTTTGTATGGCAACGACATTGATGACACTACAACTGTTCTTGAAGCAGACCTTTCATGGATTCTTAAATTTGACAAGCCCTGCAATTTCAACGGAAAAAGTGTCCTTTTGAAGCAGAAGGAAGAAGGAATTAAGAGAAAACTTGTAGCGTTTGAACTTCTTGAGCAGGGAATTCCAAGGCATCTGATGGAATGTTATTCTGAAGAAGGGAAAATTGGTTTTGTAACATCGGGAACGATGGCGCCTTATCTTAAAAAACCTATAGGAATGGCTTACCTTGACATAAATTATGCAGAGACAGGCAAAAACTTTTTTGTTGACATAAGAGGAAAGAAAATCAAGGCGCAGGTGGTGAACAAGCCCTTTTACAAAAGGCAGAAAAAATAGGAGGATAAAATGAAATTCACAAAAACGCACGAATGGATTGAAGTTGTCGGGAAAATCGGTACGATAGGAATAACCGATTTCGCTCAAAAAGAACTTGGGGATATAGTTTTTGTCGAAACCCCAAAAGAAGGCGATGAAATAAAAGCTGGCACTCAGATGGGAACGGTTGAAAGCGTAAAGGCGGTTTCTGAGCTTAACGCTCCTGCCAGCGGAAAAGTTGTTGAGGTGAACAAAGAACTTGAGACAGCGCCCCAACTTCTCAACGAAGACCCTTTTGGAAAGGGATGGATTATTAAAATTGAATTGAGTAACCCATCAGAGCTTGATTCGTTGATGGACGAAAAATCATATAAAGATTACATTTCAGAGCAAGGTCATTAAGGAGCGTTAAAATGCGATACCATCCTCAAAGCCCCGACGAAGTGAAAGAAATGTTGGGGGAAATAGGCGTTAGTAATATAGAGGAACTTTTTGCTTCAATACCAAAAGAGATAAGGTCAGAAATTCAATGCGATTTCCAGAAAGGAAATTCAGAGCAGGAAGTTCTTGACAATTTTTACAGAAGGGCGCTCAAAAACAAATCGCTTCTGTGCGTTCCATCATTTTTAGGCGCAGGCGCCTACAATCACTATGTTCCTTTAGTGATTGACAGTTTGATTTCAAGGGCAGAGTTTTATACCGCTTACACACCCTACCAGCCCGAACTTGCACAGGGGACTCTTCAGGCGATTTATGAATACCAGACGATGATTTCCGGGCTCTGCGGGATGGACGCCGCAAACGCAAGTCTTTACGATGGCGCTTCTGCAACCGCAGAAGCGGTTTTGATGGCTTACAGGATAAAGAAAGGGACTAAAGTTCTTGTCGCGGAATCGTTGAATCCTTTCTATCTTGAAACCCTTAAGACTTACACAAAATACCTTGGATTTGAGATCGTAAAGATTAAAACGGGAGACAATGGAAGAATTGATTTAGAGGAACTTAAAAAATTGCTAAACAGCGAGGTTTCTTCTGTCGTTGTTCAATCGCCCAATTTTTACGGCGTCATTGAAGATGTTTCCCTTATCAACAAAACGATAAGCGGTCAAAAGCCCATTTTAATAACAATTGTTTCCGAGGCGCTTTCTCTTGCAATTCTTGAACCGCCGGGAAAACTTGGCGCAGACATAGTAGCGGGCGAAGCGCATTCGTTTGGGATTCCTATTGGATTTGGAGGTCCCGCTCTTGGATTTATTGCTACAAAAAAAGAGTATTTAAGACAAATTCCCGGAAGAATTGCAGGAGAGACTAAAGACAAAGACGGAAGAAGAGGTTTTGTTCTCACGCTGACCACAAGGGAACAGCATATTAGAAGAGAAAAAGCAACATCAAACATCTGCACGAATCAGGGATTATGTATGTTGATGGCGACTATCTATTTATCCCTTATGGGCAGAAAAGGGCTTAAAAAACTTGCCGAGATAAATCTTGCAAAAGGCGAATATCTTAAAAAGAAACTCTCCGAAAAAGGGATAACTCCCTATTTTTCGGCTCCTACATTTAATGAAATTCTTTTTAAATTCAACGGGAACTTTGACACCTTAAAGAAGAAATTGAGCGAAAAAGGAATTGAAGGTGGATTGAGAACAGAAAATCCAAATGACGGATATTTGCTCGCTGTCACTGAACTTACAAGAGAAGAAGACATCGACAAACTTGCAGAAATTTTGGGAGATTCAAAATGACTGTTTTAATGGATGAAAAACTTATTTTTGAAATAGATAAAGAAGGAAGAGAAGGATATTCAATACCCCATTCCGTTTCAGAAAATATTTCTGCGGAAAGTGTTCTTAAAGACCTTTATAGAAAAGAAGAGATAAAGGCGCTTCCGGAAGTGAGCGAAGTCGATGTTGTAAGACATTTTACAAGACTTTCAACTTACAACTACGCTGTTGATTACGGGCTTTATCCGCTCGGTTCCTGCACAATGAAATACAACCCGAAAATAAATGAATATGTTTCCCGTCTTGAAGGACTTGCATTTATCCATCCTTTGTCTGACGAAGATAATATTCAAGGCGCGCTCGAAATTCTTTACCGCTTGGGCGAAGCGCTTAAAGCAATAACCGGAATGGACGGCGTAACGCTACAACCTTCCGCGGGGGCGCAGGGCGAATTTACCGGAATGCAACTGATAAGAGCGTATCTTAATGACAGGAACGACAGCAGGAAAGTTGTTTTAATCCCCGATTCCGCTCACGGAACAAACCCGGCCAGCGCTCATTTCGCAGGGTATTCAATTGAAGAGATAAAAAGCGGTAGCGACGGGTGTGTTGACCTTGAATATCTTAGAAACAGAATGAATAAAGAAGTTGCAGCAATAATGCTGACAGTTCCAAACACGCTCGGCATTTTTGAGAAAAACATTAAAGAGATCTGCGATGTAGTTCATTCAAAAGGAGGGCTTGTTTATATTGATGGAGCAAATCTCAATGCCCTTATGGGAAAAACAAAGCCGGGAAATTGGGGAGCAGATGTTATGCACATAAACCTCCACAAAACTTTCTCGACACCGCACGGCGGCGGAGGCCCCGGAGCAGGTCCGGTTGTCTGCAAATCTGCGCTTATGCCTTTTCTTCCAAAACCGACAATCATTAAAGAAAATAATAAATTTAAACTAAACTGGGATGTCCCCAAAAGCATTGGAAAGGTTCACGCATTTTACGGCAATTTTTTAGTCTGTCTAAGAGCGCTCTGCTATATTGAAAGCATGGGAGCTGAAGGGCTGAAAGAAGCGACAGAAAGAGCTGTCCTTAACGCCAATTATTTAAGAAAGAAACTTGAAGAAGTGCTTGACCTTCCTTATAAAGGAAAGACTCTTCACGAAGTCATCTTTTCAGACAAGAATCTTCCAAACGGGGTAACAACGATGGACCTTGCGAAAAGACTTATAGATTTTGGGTTTCATCCTCCGACAGTATATTTCCCTTTGATTGTTTACGGGGCGATAATGATTGAGCCGACAGAAAGCGAGCCCAAGGAAGAGTTGGACAGGTTTGTTGAAGCTATCAAAGCGATAGTCAAAGAAGCGGAAGAAAATCCTGAATTTGTCAAGAACGCTCCCCACAAAGCATACAGAAAAAGGCTTGATGAAGTTTCTGCGGCAAGAAATCCAAAAATTAATTTTTTTAGTTAAAAGGCACAATAGAAAATCCTCTCTTGTGTAGTGTAAGCCAAATAATAATTTCAGCGTTTTTTTGCTTGCGGCAGGGGGGGGGACTTGACAAACGGAAAAAAAGGTGTTATAGTTTATGGTTGCCCCTGAAAAATGATTCAGTGGCGGAAGTTCTTTGAAAACTGGACAGCGTTTTTATGCAGAAAAGCCTTGTGGACAATTTTTTGTCCCGATCAAATCCCCATATTAAGATCCAAAAAGATCTGAATCGGAGAGTTTGATCCTGGCTCAGAACGAACGCTGGCGGCGTGCCTAACACATGCAAGTCGAACGGTGAAAATGAGGCTTCGGCCGAAACACGAGTGGCGCACGGGTGAGTAATACATAGGTAATCTGCCCTCGAGTGGGGGATAACGTTCCGAAAGGAGCGCTAATACCGCATAACCCGCATTGAGCACAAGCTCTTTGCGGCAAAGATGGCCTCTGCTTGCAAGCTATCGCTTAAGGAGGAGCCTGTGTCCCATTAGGTAGTTGGTGAGGTAACGGCTCACCAAGCCTGCGATGGGTAGCCGGCCTGAGAGGGTGATCGGCCACACTGGCACTGAGATACGGGCCAGACTCCTACGGGAGGCAGCAGTGAGGAATTTTGGGCAATGGGCGAAAGCCTGACCCAGCGACGCCGCGTGGGCGATGAAGGTCTTCGGATTGTAAAGCCCTGTGAGTTGGGAAGAAGG
This sequence comes from Thermoanaerobaculaceae bacterium, assembly GCA_012798145.1. Classification (GTDB taxonomy): domain Bacteria; phylum Acidobacteriota; class UBA4820; order UBA4820; family UBA4820; genus UBA4820. The sequence goes on from JAAZNT010000012.1 coordinate 11,289, forward strand.
GGTT
>JAAZNT010000248.1 GCA_012798145.1 Thermoanaerobaculaceae bacterium
ATAGAGATTATGTTCCCTATGGTAACTTCTTTGGAAGACATTCAAATGGCAAAGGCGATCTTGAGAGAAGCGCAGGAAAGTCTCAAAAGGGAAAATATTCCTTACGATGAAGAGATAAAAGTGGGAATAATGATAGAAGTCCCTATCTGCGCCCTCAACGCCGAAGCATTTGCAAACAATGTTGATTTCTTCAGCGTCGGAACGAACGACCTAATTCAATACCTGATGGCTATAGACAGGAACAACGAGGGAGTGGCAAATTATTACGATCCTTACCATCCGGCATTCTTAAGGCTCCTTTTAAATGTCGCTTCAACAGCAAAAAGACACAAAATTCCGATATCAATATGCGGGGAAACAGCTTCAGACCCCGATTTGATCCCTTTGTTCATCGGGCTTGGAATCGACGAATTTTCTATGACCCCCCAAGCAATTCCAGATGTCAAAGCAAAAATCATTTCTTTGTCCTACAAGGACTGCAGGAAAATTGCTCTTGAAGCCACAAAAGCTTGGAGCGGAGAAGAAGTGCGTAGAATTTTAAAAGGGGGCAAAACAAAAAGCGGAACTTTTCTTGGAGTAAGATGGAAAAAAAGGGACAAAGGTGACAGTTAATTTTTCTTTTGATGAAAAAATAAACTTAAATTTTGAGAAAAGAGCGCAAAGAACATTAAAATCGCTCCGTTTAAAAATTAAAGATGAAAATGATTTGCTTTTTCACCTTATACCAAAACAAAAAGAACTGAATGAAATAAGCACAACTGCCGATGAAATAATAGGGCGTTCAAATACGCTTATCGTCGCAGGAATTGGCGGCTCTTCCCTCGCAGGGAAAGTTTTTGCCTCAATCAAAAACGAAAGAGAAATTGTTTTTTTTGAAGGAATAGAGCCAAGAAAGATTGCCAGAGCAGAAAAATCTATTTACTTTAAAAAATGTTTTTTAAACATTGTATCAAAATCTGGAAACACAACCGAAACATTAGTCAACTCCGCCTTTCTTTTGAGAAAAATCAAAAAAGCAAATGGAGAAAATTGGAAAGAAAAAGTTCTTCTTTCCGCATCGGAAGGAGAAGGTGTTCTTTTAAAGTGGGCTAAGAAAGAAAAAATTAAGATTCTTGAAATACCCTCTCAAGTTGGAGGAAGATTTTCAGCTTTCACTGTGGCAGGTTTAATTCCAGCGCTCTATTCCGGGCTTGACCCAAATAAAATAGCAAAAGGCGCACAAAAGGGATTGGAAAACGGCTTGTCTTTGGAACTTAATTCCAACTTGGCTTTCAAACTTTCGCAATTCTACTTGAGCGCCTATAAAAAGAATTTGCCAAATTTGGTTCTTTGGGGTTACGGAAAATTGTGCCATCTTCTCTCTTTATGGATTCAACAACTTTGGGCGGAAAGTCTGGGAAAGAAAAAAACTTCTCCTTCAGGAGAGATTAAAACAGGCATTCTGCCTGTGGCTTTGAAAGGAAGCGAAGATCAACACTCCATTTTGCAATTTTTGCGTGAAGGCAGAACACCAAATTCGGTTTTGTTTATTTCTGAGAATTACAAAGGAGAAAAACTGAGCGCTTTTGAAAAAAAATTCTGCGGATTTAAGCAAGAGCGACTACATTACGGAGAAGTTCAAAACGCCTTAAAGGAAGGAACGAAAAGGTCGCTTGAAAAAGACAACTTTTTGATTTCCGAATTTTCTTTAAGCGACGCTTCAGAAGAAACCATTTCAGAGACAATGGCGCTTTTCATTGTAAGCACACTTATTATTTCCGATTTTTTAAAAATCAACCCCTTCGGTCAAAACGGCGTGGAAGAGGGAAAAAAGATTACAAAATCCCTGCTATTTTGAAAATTTTCTCAAAAACAACAACAGAAACATTAGAGATATTAACGCCAGCCGAAGAAAGATACGGCTCAATAAAATCATAAATTCTTTTCCAAAAAACAAAAGTCAGGCAGGCGCTTAAAAGACAAAAAATGATCAAGAGTAAAAGACATCCAATCAGCAATTTTGTAACCTTCTTCATAAAAACCTCCTCCGAATAAATTTTATACCTGTTTATTGAAACTTACAACATTATGTAGAATATCTATACAT
>JAAZNT010000249.1 GCA_012798145.1 Thermoanaerobaculaceae bacterium
AGTTCTCAAGGGCTTTGCTATGCTCTTCCCGGTAAATGAGCCGATATTTACAGTCATATAAAACAAACTGTAGGCTTTTGCCCTTAAATCTTCCGAACTTGATTTTGCGACCGTTCCGGTTATAACAGGCTTTACGAAAGAACCTCCAAGCGCTATTGCCACCAGAAAAATCAAAACTGCTATTCTCATAGGAAAAAAACCAAGCCCGAAATAGCCAAAAGAAAGAAGCGAAAAAGCGATTATAAGGGAGCTTCTGAAGCCAATCTTGTCGGCAATCGCTCCCGTGAAAAGCGGAAGAAAGTAAATCAAGGCGGAGAAAAGCCCTCCTATCCAACCAGATTCTATATCTGTGTATCCGACAACATTCGTTAGAAAGATTACAAGAGCAATAAAAGTTCCGTAGTAAGCGGCTCTTTCAAAAAGTTCAACTCCATTTGCCGTCCAAAATGTCATTTCAAAGCCAAAAAGCGTTTTTTTCATCAAAACTCCTTAGGGCTAAATTATACCTTAACTTTAGAAATTTATAGCGAAAGAGATTTAATTGCTTCTGCCTATATCTATAGTAAATTCTTAGGGTTAATTTTTATCCTGCTGAAAAACAAAGAGATTTAACTTCTTGACAAAACCGGTTTTTGACATTATATTATTAGAGCCGATTTGATGGAGGTAAAATGGCGAAAAAAGTCTCCTTCTTCAAAACTCCTCTCTTTCTCAAACCAAAAACGGCATCCGAGAGGACATTTTTAAGAAACAACAGGCAGTATCTACTGGTATCTGGACCTCCTTTCAAAGATTCTACCCACCAAAGGTCCAAAAGGTTAACCCTAAAGGAGTTCCTCCCTGATACACTCCGATAGGGTGTAATGGCGGCGGGAAACCGCCGCCATTATTTTTTTACAGGAATCGGCAACCCGACTTTTTTCATTACTTCCTGAATGTCTTTCCAAACATCTGCTTTTGCGGATGGAGTTCTCAAAAGATAACTTGGATGAAATGTCGCCATTACGGGAATTCCGTTGTAGTCAAACCATTTTCCGCGCAACTGTCCTATCGGCTCGCTCCTTTGGAGAAGGAAGGAAACAGCAACTTTTCCAAGACAAACAATTACTTGCGGAGAAATTATTGAAATCTGCCCTTTAAGGAAAGGAAGACAGGTAAGCGCCTCCATCGGTTTTGGCGTTCTGTTTTCGGGGGGTCTGCATTTGACGATATTCGCGATATAAACATCTTCGCGGGCAATTCTCATTCCTTTTGTAATTATATCCGTTAAAAGCTGCCCCGCCCTTCCAACAAAGGGCTCTCCCTGAATGTCTTCTTCTTCGCCGGGGGCTTCGCCGATGAACATAATTTTTGCCTCAGGGTTTCCTGTTCCGAAAACGATGTTGTTTCTTTTCAGGTGAAGTTCGCACAATTTGCAGTTCCCGATCTTTTTTCTTAATTTTTCAAGGAGTTGAATTTTGTCAGTTTTTTGCAATTCTTTTTTCTCTCTTTCAAAATAGTAGCCCGCACCGAACTGTTTTAGCAATTCTCCCCGCAATTTTATCTGTTCTTTGAATTTGTTTTTCATTTTTTCAATATTTTGTCTAAGAGTTTGCGGGCAAGGTTCTGTTTTGAGTCTTTGCCGAGATTGTAGGAATTCAATTTTGAATCTATCAGAATTATTTCATTTATATCCGATTCAAAGCCCGAATCTTTTTTTGAAACATCATTCATCGCTATGTAATCAACGCCCTTTGCTTTTATTTTTTTCTTTGCGTTTTGGATATGGTTTTCTGTCTCAGCGGCAAAGGCACAAATAATTTGATTCTTCTTTTTGTTTTTAGCGGCGGTTGAAACTATATCTTCTGTCGGTTTGAGTTCGATTTTTAAAGAACCCCGTTCTCTCTTTATTTTTTCCTTCGCCCTTGATGTTGGTTGAAAATCTGACGGGGCTGCAGCCATAAAAAGAATGTCGCACTTTTTGAAATGATTTAAAACCTCTTTTTTCATTTCAGAAGTTGTCTCAACTTTGACAAATTCAACCCCTTTGGGGGGATTAAGGTAAGTTTGTCCCGAAATCAAAACAACTTTGGCTCCCCTTTTCTCCGCTTCTTCCGCAATCAGATACCCCATCTTTCCAGAAGAAGGATTTGAGATAAATCTCACAGGGTCTATATATTCTCTTGTCGCTCCCGCCGTTACAACGACACTTTTTCCTGCAAGATCTTTTTCTTTTAAAAGAGAAAGGGTCGTCTCAACGATTTTCAGCGGTTCTTCAAGGGCGCCTTCGTCTTCTTCTCCGCAGGCAAGCATTCCTTTCTTTGGATTGATGAAAATTACTCCCCGCTCTTTAAGTTTTTCAATGTTCTCCTGAACAATTCTGTTTCTGTACATTCTTCCGTTCATAGCGGGGGCAACGACAACTTTTGATGTGCTTGCAAGATAGTGAGTTGAAAGGAAATCATCTGCAATTCCATTCGCCATCTTTCCTATAATGTTTGCTGTGGCTGGAGCAATGACAAGGATATCCTCCCATTTGGCAAGTTCAATGTGCTCAACTTTCTGCGATTGCCTGCTTTCATACATATCAACCGCTACGGGATTCCCCGTCAATGTTTCAAAGAGAAGAGGAGAAACAAGTTTTGCTGCGTTTTTTGTCATTATGACCCTGACATCGCAGTCTCTTTCTTTGAACCTTCTCGCTATGTCAAGCGCCTTGTAGACAGAAATTGAAGATGAGACACCAAGTGTAATTTTTATCAATTTTTCTCCTTGTCAATTTTTAGTTTCAACTCTTTTAACTGTCTTTCATCAACTTCAGAGGGGGAAGATGTCATCAAACACAATCCCGATGTTGTTTTTGGGAAAGGTATGACATCTCTTATAGATTCACATCCCATAAGTATCATCGCAAGACGATCGAGCCCGAAAGCGATTCCTCCGTGTGGAGGAACGCCGAATTTAAAAGCTTTTAAAAGAAATCCGAATTTTTGAAGCGCTTCTTCCTCTGTAAAACCGAGCGCCTTGAAAATTTTTCTTTGAAGTTCTTCCCTGTGTATTCTTATTGAGCCTCCCCCTATTTCAGAACCGTTGAGAACAATGTCATAAGCAAGGGCTTCAATTCTACCCGGCTCTTGCTCAAGGAAAGGAATATCTTCTTCTCTTATCATTGTGAAAGGGTGATGGCAGGAGACCCACCTTGACTCTTCCATTGACCATTCAAAAGCGGGGAATCTGTGAACCCAGAGAAGAGAATTTTTTGAAGATTCGCAGAGTTTCAGCGCTTTTCCAAAATAAAGTCTCAGCGCTGAAAGAGAAGCGCAGGAGATTGAATATGGAGCGGCAACTATCAAGGCGCTTCCCCCATCTTTAACATCAAGAAAGTTCAGGATTGAATTTGCCAAATCTTCACCAAGATGTTTAACCAAAGATCCGACGGGCTTTCCATCTGCTCTTGAAATAATTATTACCCCTTTGGCGCCGAAGGGCTTTACAATCTCTTCAAGGTTTGAATGCTCTTTCCTTGAAATCGGATAACCCGGAGGGACAGCAATTCCCCTTATAGATTCGCCGTTCTCAAGAGCAGAGCGAAAAACCCCGAAATTGCAGTCTTTCACAAGGTCGTTCAAAGTTTTAAGTTCAAGTGCGAATCTTAAATCGGGCTTGTCAGTTCCATATTTTTCCATTGCCTCTTTATAACTTATTTTTGGAACGGGAAAAGTTGCTTCAAAGGAAAATTCTTTGAAAATGTTTTCAAGAAGTTTTTCAGCCATTGTCATAACGGCGTTTTCTGTTGGAAAAGACATTTCAATGTCTATTTGAGTAAATTCCGGCTGTCTGTCAGCCCTCAAATCCTCGTCTCTGAAACATCTCACAACTTGAAAGTATTTGTCAAAACCCGCCACCATACACAACTGTTTGAAGAGTTGAGGCGACTGGGGAAGCGCATAAAAATTTCCCGCTCTCAGTCTGCTTGGAACAAGAAAATCTCTCGCTCCTTCCGGTGTTGACCTTGTCAGGAAGGGGGTTTCTATCTCCAAAAATCCTTCTTTTGAAAGGTGCTCTCTCACTATCTGGAGCAGTTTGTGCCTCTGCTGTATTCTTTGGCTTTGAACAGGCCTTCTTAAATCAAGGTATCTGTATTCCAATTTAAGTTCTTCGTTTATAATAGCGTCATCTTCAATTGGAAATGGCGGTGTTTCACTTTCCGAGAAAATCTCTATTTGCGAGACTAAAACTTCTATTTCTCCCGTTGAAATATATGGATTTTTATCTTTTTCGCCCCTGCTTAAAACCTTGCCTTTTATTCCAATCACATATTCTGAACGAAGTCTTTTTGCAACAGCGTATTCCTTCGGGTTTTTCTCCTCCGAAAACACAAGTTGCACTATCCCGCTCCTGTCCCTGAGGTCAACAAAAATAAGACTCCCAAGGTCTCTCTGCCTTCTTACCCATCCGAGAAGAACAACCTCCTGATTCAGATTTTTTTTGTTCAATTCTCCGCAGTAATGCGTTCTTTCCTCGCAATTCATCTCGCTCTCCGATTAACTTTTATCTCCGTTCAAAATAAAAGCGGGTAGGTTTTCGACAGCAACGGCAAACTGCTCTCCGCTCTTCAAATTCTTGACAGTCAAAAGCCCGCTTTTAACTTCATCTTCTCCAATGATAACAACGAAATTGGCACCAAGTTTGTCTGCTTTTTTGAGGGCGTTTTTTAAAGACCTTGCCTCTCCGTCAATAACGGCGGGTATTTTGTTTGCCCTCAAAACAGATGCTATTTTCAGCGCGTATTTAAATTCATTTTCTCCAAGCCATGCAAGATAGACATTGTTTTTTGCCTCTTTTTTTATTTCTGCTATCAAAGACAATCTTTCAACGCCAAGCGCCCAGCCGAATGAGGGGATGTCAGGACCGCCGAGAGATTTTAGAAGCCCGTCGTATCTTCCCCCCCCGACAACAGCGTCTTGAGCGCCTAAGAGAGAGCTTGTTATTTCAAAAACATTTTTTACATAGTAATCAAGCCCTCTTACAAGGCGGGTATTCAATTCGTATGAGAGATCCGCTTCTTCAAGATACTCCTGAAGTTTGGCGAAATGGTCTTCGCAGGAGGCGCAAAGATTGCCGCTTATGGCTGGCGCATTTTCAATTATTTCCTGACAGGAAGGAACTTTGCAGTCAAGCACTCTCAATGTGTTTGACATAATTCTTTTCTGACAATCTGAACAAAGTTTGCTTTCATTTTCCAGAAGATACTTTTTTAGGACTTCAACATAATGAGGCCTGCATTCTGGACAGCCTACCGAATTCAGTTTTACTTTGATCTGTCCTATCCCGAGCGAATTAAGAAGTTCTTTTGCGATAAAAATGCCTTCAAACTCGGCGTATGGAGTTTTATCGTTTAAGAGTTCCAATCCTATCTGATGAAACTGGCGGTATCTTCCCTTTTGAGGCCTTTCATAGCGAAATTGCGGACCAATATAGTAAAGGCGATTATGTTTTGACGAATCGTAAAGTTTGTGTTCTATCACCGACCTCATTACAGGCGCAGTGTTTTCAGGCCTTAAAGTGAGCGACCTCCCTTTTTTGTCAAGAAAAGTGTACATCTCTTTGCTTACAATGTCTGTTTCACTTCCAACGCTTCTTACAAATAGTTCAGTGTGCTCCAAAATTGGAGTTCTAATCTCTGTGTAGCCGAAAAGATTGAATATTCTTCTTGCGTTTTCTTCAATAATAAGCCACTTCTCAATTTCGGGATAGAAAAGATCAAAAGTTCCTTTAACAGAAGACACCATTCAAATCTCCTTTATAGAAAATAAGAATACCACAAATTTTGAGTCTATTAAAACAAATTTGTCATAAAAAAACTTTGACAAGCGATTAGAGATTGATTAGAGAAAATGGAAGATAAGTGCACATAGGCGCTGGGGGGTGAGATGCAAGGAATATGAGGGGCTGCCCCCAATCTCCCCATTTCAGGGGGAGAAAAAGAGGGGGTTTCCTTAAGTGGAAGACTGCTTCGCTTGAAAATGCTTCGAAGCCAATCTCGCAGTGACTGCGTTTTTGAGTGAGGTTTTTTTAAAAATAAATTTTGCAGGAAGATTGAATCAGTTTGCTTGGCGAAGCCAAGCGCGTCCCGACGCCAATGGGCAAAATGCAAGGAAGATGAGGGGCTGCACCGGAGGCGACCTTTCGGTCGTTGAGGATGCCAA
>JAAZNT010000250.1 GCA_012798145.1 Thermoanaerobaculaceae bacterium
ACTCTCAAATCTGGAACAAGGTTTTTGTCATAATTTTTATATATTTCATCCCTTCTATAAACCCTGCAAACCGGGTTCTCTCCAGTTTCAGGATCACTAATTTTTGGAAGTTCTTCAATTATTTTTTGAACAACTTCTTCATACTCTTTTCCCTCTTCAACAATTCCTTCTCTTTCTCTTCCTTTCAGGTTTATATAAATGTTACCAAGACCAAGCGCATACGCTTTGGTTTTGCTCCAATCGACATTTTTGAAAAGCAGGCGATTGTCATCAAAAAGGTCGTAAAGCGACATCAGCCCTGTGTCTTCTTTAAGCGTCATTAAGCCGTTGTCAACAAGCCATCTGTTGTAATTGATCTCTTTTCTGAAAGATGCAAATCCGTGGTCCGAAAGGACAATCAAAGGGCAATCCTTTGGAATTATTTCCATTGCTTCGCCAATAATTTTATCCATATAGATATAAGATTTTTTTAATTCCTCTTGGTATTTTTGAGCGTTTTTCGCATCATAAAGCGGATGTTTTTCATCCATATACCTCCAAAGAATGTGCGCAATTCTGTCCGTAAATTCATAAACCTGGACATAGAGGTCGCAGTCCCCGTCTTTTAAAAGCTGAACCATTATTCGTTCGTAAGCTTCTTCTGTCTTATACATATCGGAAATAAACTGCTCTTCATCTGAAAGACCCGAAGAAATAGTCCAAGTGTCAACCGCCCATCCCATTGTTTTGAAGGGGCCAAATCTTTTAAAAAGTTCTTTTGCATAACTTTCCGGGTAGGATATATGAAGGTTATTGTCGGGATGAATTTGTATCGGTGAAATGTAAAGCCTCAATTCTGGCTTTGTTTGCATAAGATAGAATCTAACAAGCCCTTTAATTTTGACAATTTTGCTGAATTTAAAATTGACTTCAATCCAATCCGACCATTCCTTCTCTTTAAGTTCAAATTTCTGGTTAGACACTTCAATCTGACAATTGTTCTTTACGGTATCAACTTTAAGAGAAACAGGGAAATAGACTATTTCAGAAACGCCCTTTTTCTCCAATTCCCTTTTTTCTTCTTTTCTTAAATTATCTTTAAGTTCATCGTCAATACAGCCGTCTTCATATTCGCTTAATGGATAAGAATAGAACGGCTTGTTGTAAGGTCCGGGGATATTTACTTCAACTTTCTCCTCATAAACATTTGATGAAACGGGGACAATTTCAACAGAAAATTCGTTGTCTCTCATTTTTAGAGAATAATCGGTTGTCATTATCGCCGGCGTTCCTATCCTTCCTCTTAAATCTGGAACTCCAAGCCCGCTCAGAAGTCTTCCTTCTTTAAACGGTTTTGCCGGAAAAGTGTCGGGGTGTCTTATCACAACAGATTTCACCCCCTTGTCAGCCGCGATCTCCCAAAAAGATTTTCCTTTTAGGTGGTTTATTGCATAAGGGATTTGGGAAGGAATATTGTCAGAAATAAACCTGTAAATAAAAACTGCTCCGAAGATCCCAAAAACAGCAAAGCCAAGCGCGAAAATAATCTTTTTTCGCTTAAAAAAATTGCCAAAAAAAATTCCAACAAGAAGGCAGAGAGCAAAACCTAAAAATGACGCTACAAAAGGATTGAATTTGCCTAAAAGAAATCGCTTCTTTCCCTCTTCGTTCAATGCAAAAGAGGGTTTATAAGTGTTGGGATCCCTGCGCAAAAAGTCAAAAACTTCGTTTCTCCCGGGATTCCAAGAAGTCATAAAAACTCCCCAAGAAACCGGAGTTTGAGGAGGATTTGCCACCTCAAGTTCACTAAAAGTTCCTGTTTTAGAGAGTTTTTCTATATTTGGAAGAGAACCTTCCTTTATGTATTGTTGAACAAGGTGGGGGTCAGCGCCATCAAATCCGAGAACAACAACTTTCGGAGAAGCAAGCAAATTCACTGAAAAAAATAAAAAGAAAAACAATAGTAATTTTTTCATTTTTTAACCAATTTTTTCAAACCGTTGTCTCTTATAATCGTTTCGCTTCTTTCCGGACCTGTAGAAATCAGCACGACTGGGATTTTCAGCTCTCTTTCTATAAATTCAACATATTTCTTTGCCTCATAAGGAAGTGAATTGTAATCTTTAATTCCCCTTGTGCTTTTTTTCCATCCTTTCAACTCTTTGTAAACAGGTTTTGCCTTTTCAAGAATCCAGGGTTCAGCCGGAAAATCTTTGTATTCCTTCGCTTTGAATTTATAAGCGGTACAAACCTTTATTTTTTCAAAAGTGTCAAGGACATCAAGAAGCATAAGGCAAATTCCTTGGAGATTATTAATTCTTACCGAATATTTTGCGGCGACAAGGTCAAACCATCCGCATCTTCTTGGCCTTCCCGTGGTAGTTCCATATTCATTGCCTCTTTCTCTAATCAAATCACCATATTTGTCAAAAAGTTCAGTCACAAAGGGGCCTTGACCAACCCTTGTGCAGTATGCTTTAAATACTCCATAGACAGAGCCGATTTTGGTTGGTCCGATTCCCAGACCTGTGCAAGCCCCACCAGAAGAAGAGGAACTTGATGTGACAAACGGATATGTCCCAAAATCAACATCAAGCATAGTTCCTTGAGCACCCTCAATCAAAATTTTTTTCCCTTTTGCAATAGCTTCGTTAAGAACAACCGAAGTGTCGCAAACATAAGGTGAAAGAATTTTTGAGTATTTTTCAAACTTTTTGGATGTTTCCTTGGGATCTATTCCTTCTCTGTCGAAGAGCAGTTTAATCTCTCGGTTTTTTTCTTCCGATAGACGCAAGACTTCGTCAGCAAGTTTTTTCTTGTCTTTCAGAAAAACAGCCCTTATCCCCTCCCTTGAACATTTGCTTTCATAACACGGACCAATTCCCCTTCCAGTTGTTCCTATTTTGCCTTTTCCTTTCGCTTCTTCTCTCAGTTTATCAATCAAAGCGTGGTGGGGAAGCAGAAGATGGCACCTGTCAGAAATTCTTAATCCAGAAAGGTCAATTCCGCTCTCTTTGAGCTTTTTCATTTCTGATATGAGCGCTTCAGGATCAAGAACTATCCCATTTCCTATCACACAAAGCTTCTTTTCGGCAAGTATTCCAGAAGGAACAAGATGGAGCGCATATTTGGTCTCTCCTATCTTTACAGTATGCCCTGCGTTGTGTCCACCCTGATATCTTGCAATAATATCAACACCGGAAGAAAAGAGATTCACAACCTTTCCCTTTCCTTCATCGCCCCACTGACCTCCAATAACAACTAATGGAAAATTCATAAAACCCCCTTTTATCACTCTTCAATAGAAGCGTTTCTCATCACTACTTTTCCAAAAACATCCATTTCGCGGGAGAAATTCTCTCCAGAGCCATAAATAACATATTGATATTTTTTCATTGAAAAATAATCTCTGCAAATTCTTACCAAATCATCTGTTGTTGCTTTTGATAAAATTTGCGAATATTTTTTTACATAGTTAGGTGAAAAACCACGGATTATGAATTCCATATTAGTTTTTAAAAACAACGATGGGTCTGAGGAATTATAATTCAAGTTGGCAAGAAGCGCCATTTTACCTTGATTCAATTCTTCGCCTTTTGGAGGGTTGGTTATCAAATCAGCAAACACTCTTCCCACAATATAAGCCGAAAAACCAACTTTTTTTGATTCAGGGTAGGCAAAAACCAAGAAATATCCTTTCTTTGGGTTGTTGGAAACAAAAAATGACAAATTGACGAGGTCTGAAAGATTCCTTTCTACTTTAAATTGTTTTATCAGCCTTGCTGAAGGTGAATCAGAGTAAACAATAGTTAATGCAAGTTCTAATATCGGTAAATCTTCTACTAACTGATCCCCTTGAGGCAAATTGAGCTTTTTGCCGACCCCAACGATTGATTTTTCTAAACCTGTTTTTTGTAAAATTAAAACTATGCTTTCATTATCGGGTTTATCAGAAATAGGACAATTCTCTTCCTTTCCTCCACTAACTTGTGCAAATTTCCCTTTAACCAGCATTTCAACATTTTCAGCCGGCAAAGAAGAGGAAACACCAATGTAACAATTGGCTGGAATGTAGTATTTTTTGTAAAACATATTCACATCTTTTAATGAAAGTTTAGAATATGATGCACTACTCAATTCTTGAGCTTCAGCTGTATATTCTCCATAAAGAAGCTTAAAAAGTTCTTGCTGAACTTTGTTTCCTGCATTGTACTTTTTCTGCAAAGCAAAATTCTTAAGATAATTCTTTGCATCTTCAACCTCATTTTCCGTTATCGTGGCATTGAATAAAATTTCTTTAATAACATCAAGAAACTTCTCCAAATCATCCTTTAATACTGTCATCTCAATCACTGCAAAATTGATGTCTTTATTTATTGAAAATGAAAATGGCATTTCGTTGCTTATATCTCTAATTTTTTTACCCGCCATACTCTTCAAAGCAACCCTTGCAACAGTTTCCAAAGTAAGAGCAGAAATCCCTTTATTTGTTTGATCTTCACAATTCGTTCCTGCATTAATATAAACCAAGATATGAACAAGTTCAGAGTTGGAATTAATAATATAATATCTCATTCCGTTCTGCAGCTCGCCAAAATTTCCATCTTTAAAATCTATCGGGTATGCTCTATAATTTTCTTCGCCAAAGAGATTTAGCGAGAAAAGACAAACCGCCAACAACAACAAAGAATAAATCTTCTTCATTTTTCCTCCTTTTCATTAATAAATATTTTTGAGGAAATATTTTTGATGGTTTCAAGAGATAGAGTTTTTACACTTTTAACATAATCAAAAAAATACGATGATTCTTTTGACAATAAGAACCCTTCTCCTATCTGCCTCACAATGTTTCCGCTTCTTTCTGAATTCAAGTAAATGGAAAACAAAAGTCTTTTTCTGGCTTGTTCAAAAGATTTAGAATCAATATTCATCTTGTTAAAATTAAGGAAAAATTCAGTGGTTTTTTTTGCCTCACTTTCTGCATCAGACCCCTCTTTCAATTTTAGCGTTATTATTAAAAGGCTTGGAGGCATAAGTCCGGGATCTCCGTTTAAAAAATTTCCGCTTTTTATCTTGTCCGAGATTCTAGTCTGAAGCAACGGTTTTTCACCGCCTGTCAGGTAGTTTGCTATCAAATCTATAGCTGCTTCTGATTGACTTGAAATATTCTCTTTTTTAAAAGCGATTGATATTCCTTCATCCGAAAAAACTGTATATGAACTTTTGGCAAATTTGACATCAGGAATCATCAATGGTTCTTTGCTATCCGATGTTATCTTTCCGAAATATTTTTCAGCCACTGCAAAAACCTTCTCCCATTCATAGTTGCCTGATATGACAATAACTCCATATTTTGGATTAAGCGCTTTTTTAAAATAATCTTTAAACTGTTTTAAACTTATTTTTTGAATGCTGCTCGGTATTCCATCACTTGATTTTTCTCCAAAAGCGCTTTTCATAATTCTTTTATAGTTCTCTGAATTTGATGCATTTTGTATTGAACTTGCCTCCTGAAACAGATTGTATCTTTCATCGTAAAAATTTCTAAAAACTGGCTCTACAAAAAAGTCTCCTTCAAGCGAAATGATCTCCTCCAAGAAATCTTTGGGAAAAGTTATGCCTATTTCAAAAAAATCGGGCGTCGATCTGGCATAATAATATTTTGCTCCATAAGAATAAAGAACATTCTCAAATGCTCTTGGTATGATTTGTTCATCAACTTTGCTTCTTAGCAGAAGTGCCTTTTTAATCAGTTCATTAATTTCTTTTTCTTTGTTGTTGCTTTCACCTTTTTCCCTCAGAGTGAGAATCTCTTCATCAATTTTTTCAAGTTCGTTCATAAACCTTAACTCTTCTGCAATGTTCTTACTTCCAATTTTTGCGGTTCCTTTAAAAGCAAGTTTCTCAAGAAGTTTGGATTCACCTTCAAATCTGATTTCATCGTATCTACTTCCAGCATTAAAACCAAGATATAAAGAAGAATAGGAGACATCGGGAATTCTGTAATATATGAGCGTCATTCCATTTGAAAGTTTATTGGTATAAAGCCTTGAAATATCATAAGGTTCAGTTTGGCTAAATAGACTTAAAGAAAAAACCCAAACAGTAATAAAAAGAAACAACTTACGCATATTATTCCTCCTAAACCGTCATCTCATCTATCAAATACGCTATTATATGAAGGCAAATTGAATGGTATTCTTGAATTCTTGGAGTATCCATATATGGATAAACAATAGCTTTGTCAGCCATTTTCGATATCTTTCCTCCGTCTCTTCCAAGAAGTGCAACTGTCACCATACCTTTTTCTTTAGCAGCTTTCAATCCTAAAAACACATTTTCAGAATTTCCAGAAGTTGAAATCCCGAAGGCAACATCGCCTTTTTGGCCAAGCGCTAATACCTGCCTTTCAAAAATCTTCTCAAACCCGTAGTCGTTTCCAACAGCAGTCAAGACGCTTGTGTCTGTTGTTAAAGCTATGGCTTTAAACCCCTGCCTTTCTTTTTTGTATCTTCCTACGATTTCCGCAGCAAAATGCTGTGAATCTGCCGCGCTTCCCCCATTGCCAAAAACAAGCAGTTTGCCATCCTTTTTGAAAGAGGAGGATATGGTCTTGGCAATTTCTGATAAAACTCTTTTGTCTTTCAGCAAACTTTCTTTAATTGCCGTGAGATTTTCTAAAACGCAACTTATTTCCATATTCAGGCGTTCTTCCATAATGCCTCCAAAATTTTTATTTTATCAAATTTAGAAAAAGATTGCTTGTCAAACTTCTGGTAAAATATAATATGGCAGACTATAAGAAAATAGTTTCAACGGTTTCTGTAAAAAATCCTGCTGAAGTAAGAAGGGAGCTATATAAATCATTAGACATAGGCGCAGACATTGTTGAAATAAGAATAGACTTTTTTAACAATCCTAAAGAAGCCGAAACATTGTTTGATTTGATTCCACAAGCAAAGCTCATCTTTAGCGGCAATAGAAAAAGAATTATTAAAGACGAATTTAATGTTTTGTTAAAAGCGCAAAAAATGGGAGCATTTATTGACATTCCCTTTGTTCAAGATTTTCCATATCCTGATAGATTAAACAAGAATAGACTTATAATCTCTTATCACGGAAAAATTGATTCATTTGGCTGTCTTGAAAGAACAATAAAGAAAATTTCAGGCATTTCAAGATATATTAAGATCGTTCCCCCAAAAGAGAACATTTTTCTTTGCGCCCAATTCTTGAAATGGATTCAAAGAGTAAACAGAAAATATGATTTTATTTCTTTTCCCAGCGGCGATGAAAGCAAATTTGCCAGAATTTTATCTCTTGCTTTTGGCTCAAAATGGGTTTATTGCTTATCCCCAAACTCACAAAAAAGTGTCAAAGGACAAATTGGCGTAAAAGAACTTGTATCTTACAAGCCAAAAGAGATTTCCAAAAAGACATTACTTACCGGACTGATTGGCTATCCCCTCAATTTTACTTTAAGCCCGCAAATGTGGAATGGTTGGTTTGAAGAAAAATTAATTGACGCGAGATATCTTCCCTTTCCCGCACAAAATATCCAAAACGCCCTTGAGGCGTTTAAACTTCTTGATGTGAAATTCTTTGCAGTTACTACACCTCACAAAAATCAAATAATCAAATACATTGACGCATTGTCAAATAAAGCGCGAAATTGCGAGTCAGTAAACAGCGTTCTGGAATTGCAAAACGGCAATTTATTCGGCTTTAATACGGATATTTACGGGATTAGAAGAGCCGTATTTCCTTTAAAAAAGAAAGCAAAAATTCTAATTCTTGGAAGCGGGGGAGTGGCAAGAAGCACACTCTTTGCTTTTAATAAAAAATCACACTCAATATTTTTAAGTTCAAGAAATGAAGAAATTGGGAAAGAAATATGCTATAAATTTGGCGCAGAATTTATTAAGTGGAACGAAAAAGAGGACGGAAACTATGACCTTGTAATAAATGCAACATCAGCAGGTTCAGACAACGAATCGCTTCCGTGGAACAAAGAAAAACCGCTCCATTCCAAAAAAATTCTTGACCTTGTCGTTGCCGAAGATGGTTTGACCCTATTTGAAAAATTTGCGCTTTCAAACAAAGCCAAAATTATCAGCGGCAGAACTGTTCTTCTGCACCAAGCCAAACTACAATTTAGAATTTTGCAAAAATTGTTCTTTGATTATTTTTAACCCAAATTTGTCAATATAATAAATTTCTCTAACGACTTTCATTAGAGAAAATGGAAGATAAGTGCACATAGGCGCTGG